>DASWBQ010000139.1:0-5906 GCA_036390535.1 Gemmatimonadales bacterium
ACCTCGGTCAACTCGATCGCGATGGCCGCCGCGATGGACGTCGACATGCGATCGGAGAGCCAGGCCGCGCTCGACACGCTCGACAGCCGGGTGCGGCGGGCCGTTCAGGCCGCGATCGAGGCCGAGCACCATCGCTGGCCCGGCAACTCCGCCCGGCTCACCGCCGAGTGGAAGGAGATCGGCAAGCGGCCTGCCGCCGCCCAGCCCGACACGGCCTTCGTGGTCCGTTCCGCCGTGGCTGCCGCCCGCCAGCTGGGATTCGTGCCGGCGCTGACCGCCTCGAGCACGGACGCCAACTACCCGATGCGCCTGGGCATTCCCTCCCTCACGATCGACGGTGGCGGGCAGGGCGACGGCGCCCACGCGCTCGGGGAGTGGTATGACGACGGGCCCGCGGGCTGGAAGGGCCCGCAGTGGGCGCTGCTGCTGACGCTGTCGCTGACGGGACTGGCGGTCGACGTTCCCTGAACCTCAGGCCGGCCAGCCGGCCGGCCGACGCTGGAGCAGCAGCACGATCGGCGCGCGCAGCTCACCCGCGAAGACCGTGCTCTCGAAGGGCATGGTCCGGTCTGACACCCCGTAGGCCTCGCCCATCTGGCAGGTGAACACCAGGTGCAGGACCGGCTGGTCGAGCAGCCCCGTGGGAAGGGCCCGGGGCGGGCCGTAGGACTTGGCGTCGCGGATGGTGGCCCTCACCCGGCCGGCGACCCAGACCGGCTGGGTGGCCAGCGACTGGAGGAGCCGGTGCGTCAGCGTTGTGGACTCGCCGCCACGGGTGAGGATCCCGAAGACGAGGGCGTCGAAGCGTCCCGGCCGGGCGAACAGCGCCAGGCCGTAGCCGAACTCCTCGGCCGCATCACTCGTCCTGTCAAGGACTTCGGCGAGGATGTCGTGTACCGCCCCGAGATTGGTATTGATCGGTTCCACCGTCGCCGACTCCGGGTGCCTGGTTCCGGGGCCGGCCGCGGTGGCCCCGCCGGCTAGGGAAGTGCAGGAGGCGGGCCGCCTGGCCGCCCCTGCCGCATCCGCTGCATCCGCTCCGCGATGAAGGCATCGAAGGCCTTGGACTGCTCCGGCGTGAGCACCCCGCGGATCTGGGTGTTCATCTCCTCGCTGCGCTCCCGGATGTGCTGCATCGCCATCATGCTCTCGGCCCGCAGCGCCTCAACGTCGCCGCCCGACTGCATCGCCTGGAAGTTCGCCATCAGCAGCTCGCGCGCGCCCTTGGTTTCCTCGCCCCACTTCCCGAGGATCTTGCCGACCTTGTCGCTCTGGTCGGGATCGAGGCTGAGCGCGGCCTTCAGCTCCTCGAGCGTGGGCGCCGCCAGCCGCCGCTGCATCCCGCCCCCCTGCCCCTGCTGGGCCGCGAGGTGACCTGCACCAGCCGCCAGCATCGCCACGAGCATGACTCCAGCACGACGTCCGATCATCGCTGCACTCCACCGTTGGGGTTTCCGGACTGGCGTCCGGTCATCAGGAATACTACGCGGTACCCTCGGGAACGTTGATCCCGGGTTCCGGGAACCGGAGCCGGAAGGTGGCGCCGGCTCCCGGGGCACTGTGCACCGACACCGTCGCCCCCCAGCTCTCGACCAGCCGGCGCACCACGGCGAGACCCAGCCCGGCGCCGCTCGACGTGGTGGAGAACCTGGGTTCGAAGATCCGCTCGAGGTGCTCCGGCGCGACGCCCCGTCCATCGTCCTCGACCTCCAGGAGCCCGCGGCGGAGCCGCAGGTGCACCGTCCCCGCCCCGGCGTTCCTGGCGTTGTCAAGGAGGTTCACGAGCACCTCGACCAGTTCTTCCCGGCGGGCACGGAGCCGCACCCCCGGTGCCGCCTCGACCTCGACGGTGATGCCGGGCGCCATGCGATAGAGCGCGGCCGCCTCGCGCAGCACCTCGTCCCCTGCCACCTCCTCCAGCGGCTCGCCACCGGGCACCGGGGCGGCAAACCGTGAGAACGCCCGGGCAATCCCGTCGAGCCGGTCGATCTCGGCCAGGATGCGCGCGGCGGTGTCGGGAAGCACGCGGGCCAGTTCCTCAGGTCGTTCCCCGCCGACCCGCTGGAGGTGCTGCACGCCCAGCCGCAGCGGCGTCAGCGGGTTCTTGATCGCGTGGGCCACCTGATTCGCCACGTCGGCCCAGGCGAGCACCCGGGCGGCGCGGGTGGCCTCGGTGATGTCGGTGAGGGCGATCACCACGCCACCTTCGGCGCTCTCGAGCGCGCCGAGCCGCGCGGCCATCCGCCGCCCGGCAACATCGAGTTCGAGCTCGGCATCCCCTCCCTCGCGCAGCACCCGGACGGCGGCTTCGACCAGGGGCGCCCAGGCCGGCGGCAGGTCCTCGAGGGAAGCGCCGGGCGCGAGGTCCGCCCCGAGCGCGTCGGTGGCATGGCGGTTGGCCAGCGTCACCCGTCCCGAGGCGTCGAGCGCCACCACCCCCGTCGACACCGTCGCCAGGACCCGCTCGGTCCGCCGCTGGGCTGATTCCAGCGCCGACTGCCCCGCCCGCACGTCGGACGCCATGCGATGGAAGGCCTCGAACACCGGCGAGAACTCGGCCGGCGGCTTCCCGGCGAAGGCGGGGGCGGCCCCACCCCGACCGAAGGCCAGCGCGGCGGTCCGCAGATTCTCCACCGGCCGGCTCAGGGTGCGGGCCGCCGCTCGCGCCAGGGCCAGGGCAGCGAAGACGCTCAGCAGGGTCAGGAGGAGCAGGAGGAAGGCCACGTCCGCCTGCCGCTCACGAAGCGCCGCGTCATTGGCCGGCACCGCGGCGGCGAGCACCACCGGCGCGCCCTTCTGAGTCCCGATGGTGGCATATCCGAGCCGCGCCGGGGCGGAACCGTTGGCCGGGGCCGCTGTGAGATCGCCGTCGATGTGCAGGCTGTGATACACCGACGGGTCGAGCAGCGCGGGGAAGATGCCCAGCTGCAGGAGGAGCGAGTCGCTGACACCCGCCAGGGTCCCGTCCACGTACAGGGCCAGCCCGGCGTCGACCCGGACCGACGCCTCAGCGAGTATCGCCGGCGGGGTGCGTACCACGGCGCCGTTGGTGATGGGCGGCGCGGCATCCCGGAGAATCCGCTGCAGGACCAGGTCGCGGCTCTGCATGGATTCCCCCGCCAGCTGGCGGAGCGTCAGCGAGGTCAGCGCGGCCGCGGGCAGCACCGCGAACGCACCCAGCGCAATCGCCAGGCGCCCCTGGTAGGAGCGCAGGACCTCGCGCCAGCGCCACCGCCGGACCGGAACCCCAGCCACCCGCTCGGCGGCAAGCCAGAGCATCGCCACCAGGGCCATGTCGAGAAGCAGGAGCAGGGCCCCCCGCACCACCAGGCCGGTGGGGCGGCCGATCGGGATGAAGACGCCGGCCTCCCACGGGTCATCGGTAATGGTCACCGGTCGCGCCGAACGCAGCGCCCATCCTTCGCGGCGCCACCGGGTGCGCGACCCCTCGGCCCCTTCAGGCGGCAGCGGCGCCAGCGCCAGCCGATAGGGCGCGAGGCGCTCCGGCGCCGGCGCGACCAGCCGCCGCAGCGGCGAGGGCGCGATCAGTCGCGAGCGCGGTCCGACCGCGACCGTGAGAATCAGGTTGTCCCTGGTGCGCAGGGCGAGCACCGAGTGGACCCCGGGAACCGCCCCGACCGCCTCGATCCGGCTGGGCGCACCCGGCAGCGTCTCCCGCGCGATGGCCGCCAGCAGGGAATCCGGAAGGGCGAGGAGGTCGAGCCGCAGGTCGGCGCGCAGCGAATCGCCGGACCAGAGCGACATCCGCGCCGGATAGCCCTGGCGCCGGAGCGCCGACGTGCTCCAGAGACGATAGAGATCGCCGCTGCCGGACACCTCGGCCATGGCCAACGATGTCCCGAACTCGACCAAGAGGGGCTCCGCCAGCGGATCAGGCCGCGCCCCGAGCGACGCGATGTCACGCAACGCGAGATCGGTCCGCCCGGCCACGGCCCCACCCCACGTCATCAGCCCGGCGCCGGCGCCGGCCACCGCGCCCACGACGAACATGGTGACCAGCCGGGTGGTCGGCCGGGCCGCGAGCACCAGCGGGGGCACCCACACCAGCGTGTACCACGCTGGCCAGGCCGGCCGCCCGGTGAAGGCGAGGATGCCGGCCAGCGCTGCTCCCACGGCGAGCGGCAGCGCGAGGGCCGACAGCCAGGCACGGCGGGCCGGGGCCGCGTCCCGCAGCAGCGCCGACCCGGCCACCAGCATCGCCGCGGCAGGCAGCAGGAGGGCCAGGTGCCAGACGAACCAGAGCGGCAGGCTGACCCCTTCGGAGGGTGGCGTGATGCCGCGCCCGAATTCCCGAAGCACGTACGGGGAGGCACCCACGAGGCCCAGACCCACCACCATGAGCGCGAGGTTCCGCCGGGGTGACCGATGCCAGAGCCCAACCGCCAGGATGAACCCGAAGGCGCCGGTCAGGAGCAGGGCGCCGGCCGAAGCCGACAGCGGCCCGGCCACCGGGCTGAAGTAGACCGCCGGCGAGAAGAAGGCAGCGAGCGCCGGCAGGTCGTCCAGCCGGGCGCGATGCGCCGCCAGCGGTATCAGACCGATGACCGCGAGGCGCGGGAACAGCGGCGGGGCCATGGCGGCCACGCCCAGCAGAAGCAGCGCCGTCCCGGCCCCGATCCAGGGCGACGCAGCCGCCTTGAGGCGTGCCACCGCGGCGGCGGGACTCAGGCCCGAGATGCGGATCCCCAGCACCGGTTCCGGCTCCGGCCACCTGATGACGGCGGACGAATCAGCCGCCGGGAGCACCTCGGCCACCACGCCGAACCGTTGCTCGATCGTCGCCAGCAGCGGCCGGCCGGCCATCGGCAGTCCGGGAACCGCCTCGAGCGGCACGGTCACCGCCACCGCCACACCGTCGGGGCGATGATGACGAAATTCGAGGTCGGCGAAGAACGTGGTGCGGATCACGGTCAGCGAGTCCGGCGACCGTACCACCGGGGAGTGGTGCTGGCCCGCCCACAGGATCGGATGCCCGTCGGGTCCGACCACCACGACGTTCCGGAGCGACTGGTCGGCCGGAAGCAACGCCGCCAGTGTCTCGAACCCCTCCTCGCGGCGAGTCGTGTCGAGGGCCGCGGCAGCCATCGCGAGGTCGCTGGCCGAGCGAACCACACGCTCGAGCTGCCCGCGAACCGCGACGGCAATGGCCGTTTCGATGGCTCCCCCGGCGGTCTCCCATTGGCTGACGAACCGGAGCCGCCGATACTCCAGTGCGCCGAGCAGGACGCCCAGCCCGACCGCCACGACCGCAAGGAGGCGGAGGAACTGCCGGGACGGCGCCCGCACCGTCCCGGCGAGCGCCGCGGCCGATGCCAGCAGCGTCACCGCCGCCGGCATCGGACCCGGGGAGCGCAGCCATTCCGCCGAACCCAGGGCGGCGAAGACGATCAGGACGAGCAACCAGGATTGACGGGAGGTCAGATGAGCCATCCATGGCGGCTGAAGGAAATGACGCCCGACGAGTGCCGCACCCGGCTGCAGACGTTCCGGCGGCTGATCGTCCCGGCGGGGACCCTCGAGTTCCGCGCGCCCCACCTCCCGCTCGGAACGGACACGCTGATCCTGGAGCGTCTGGCGGACGATCTCTCCGCCCGCACCGGCATCCCGAGGGCACCTGCCGTCGAATTCGGCGTGCACGCGCGTGCCGACCTGACCAGCCCCGGGGTGGCCTCGGTGAGCCGCAAGACGCTCCACCGACTCATCAACGAACTTATCGCCTCCTGGGAGCTCGGCGCAGGGGTGAACGAGGTGATGGTCCTGACGGCTCACGCCGTGGAGAGCCACCAGGAAGCGCTCAGCACCATCCGGGCCTCGGGCGAGGTCCGCGTGGTGGACATCTTCGGCTTTGACTTCGACGGCCTGCTCGGCGATCCCCGGGGTCCGCT
>DASWBQ010000140.1:0-7958 GCA_036390535.1 Gemmatimonadales bacterium
TCGCCCAGGGGCCGGTGACGACCGTGGCGATCGTGCCAGCCGACGACCGGGTCTCCGAGGTCGTCACCGCGGCCTTCGAGGCCGACGCCCGCCTGGAGCAGGCCGACTCGCTCTACCAGCAGGAGGCCGAGGTCATTGCCAACGGCGAGCGACGCTTCGCCCCGCCCCGGTTCGCGGGCATCGAGCCGGGGGGCGCCATCGCCGTCGCATCGACGCGGGTGGAGTTCAGGGGTGGCCTGGCCTGGTCGCTGGTGGAGTACCGTTGGATCTCCACGGCCGCCGGTCGGGCGGTGGAGGGCCGGGCCACGTTTATTCTGGAGCCGGACGGACTGGGATCCTGGAGGATCCGGCACGCGCATTCCTCGACGGGCGAGGTGGGGGGCCAGGAGCCAGGGTCCTGACAGGTGAGAGTGGAGAGTAGGGAGTAGAAGGCGGTTGGCGGGTCGCCTGTGCAACCCGCCAACCGCCTGACCGCCCGACCATCGAACCGTCTAGGCCGAGTCGCCGCGGATCGACTCCTTGATCTTGTCGGCAGTCCGGGGCGAGAACAGCCGGACGACCAGATAGAAGACGAAGCCCAGGAACGCCAGCCAGAGGATCGTGCCCAGAAGCCCCCAGACGAAGCCGAGCAGCTTGAGGCCGAAGAGCACCAGGGCGGCGAAGACCGCGTAGCCCACCAGGGAACGGAACATGTTCATCCACTCCTTCGTCGAGAGCCGACCGGCCACGGTGGCCAGGTTCTGGAAGCTATACGAGGGGTGACCGGGAAAGTTTCGGAGGCAGCCGTGACGTCAATTTCTGATGTCGTCGTGATCGGTGGGGGGGTGGTCGGTTCGGCGATCGCCCGGGAACTGGCCATGGCAGGCCGCCGGGTCACGGTGGTCGAGGCCGGCACCGACGCGGGTCAGGGATGGCAGGCGGCCGCCGGACTGCTGGCCCCCCAGATCGAGGCGCATGTCGAGGACCCGCTCCTCGAAATCGGCCTGGCCGGCCGGGAGTACTATGCCGATCACCGCGAGTCGCTCGAAGCGGCGGCCGCCTCGTCGATCGGACTCCAGCTCACGGGGATCCTCAACCTGGCCTACACCGAGGCGGAGGCCGGCCGGCTCCGGGACCAGGTCGCTCGCCAGCGGCAGCTGGGCCTCTACTGCGACTGGCTGCTCCCCGACGAGGTCCGCGAGCAATGGCCCTGGCTCACGGGCACCAATGGCGCCCTTCACGCCCCCGGCGATGGCGCGATCGACCCCACCCGGCTGGTCCACGCGCTGATCGCCGACGGGAAGCGGCTCGGCGTCCGGCGAGTCGAAGACCGCATCACTTCGGTGGAGATACTCCAGGGGCGGGTGCTCGCCGCCCGGGGCCATGCGCGGTACCCGGGCGACCATGTGGTGATGGCCGCGGGGGCCTGGTCAGGACGGATCACCGGGCTGCCCCGCCCTCTTTCGGTCGAGCCGGTGCGCGGGCAGATGCTCGCCGTCCCACGGCCCAAGGGCATGCCGGACGTCATTCTCTACGGTCGTGGACACTACCTCCTGACCCGGGGCGACGAGGTCTGGGCCGGCGCCACGATGGAGCACGCCGGCTTCGACGCGGAGACGACCGAGGAGGGGATCGAACGGATCCGGAACACCGCCGACCAACTCTGCCCGCTGATCCACGGCTCCCCGGTGGCCCGGACCTGGGCGGGCCTCCGCCCCGGGACCCCAGACGGCTTGCCCATCATCGGCCCGGAACCCCGCGCCGAGGGGCTGTGGTACGCCGCCGGACACGGCCGCAACGGCGTTCTCCTCGCGGGCGTCACCGGGGTCGTCCTGGCCCAGATGATGGCCGGTGAAGGGACGCTGGAGAGCATCCAGGCGTTCCGGCCGGAGCGGTTCTGGAACTGGTGACGGCGGGAGGAACAACGGCGGGAGAACAGCAGCGGGAGGGACGGCGGCGGGATTGCCGCTGCAGTTCCTTCCGCTGCATTTGTTCCCGCCGCTGTTCTTCCCGCGGCCGTTCCTCCCGCTATATTTCTTTGTTCTGCCGGATCGCGTAACCCGCACCAAGGATTGGTTTTGGCCGCTCCGTTGGTCCAGCTGACCAAGGCAACTCCCGCCGGGACGAACCGCCCCATCCCGCTCGCCACCCCGGCCGCCCGGAAACCCTCCTGGCTCAAGGTGAAGGCGCCGGCTGGGGCCAACTACGTCAAGATCCGCAACCTGATGCGGGAACTCGGCCTCCATACCGTCTGCGAGGAGGCCCGCTGCCCCAACATCGGCGAGTGCTGGGAGCACCAGGCCGCCACCTTCATGATCCTGGGGGACGTCTGCACCAGGAACTGCGCCTATTGCGCAGTGGCCCACGGCACCCCGAAACCCTTCGACCCGGTCGAGCCGGTCCGCCTGGCCCAGGCCGTGGCGGAGATGGGACTTCGGCACGTGGTGATCACCTCGGTCGACCGCGACGACCTCCCCAACGGCGGGGCGGAGGCCTTCGCGGGTTGTGTCACCGAGATCAGGGCCCGGCTGCCGGAGACCTCGGTCGAGGTGCTGATCCCCGACTTCAAGGGCTCGGAGCCCGCCCTGCAGCTCGTGATGGATGCCCGCCCGGATATCCTCAACCACAACCTCGAGACCGTGGCGCGGCTCTACCCGATGGCCCGGCCGGGCGGCCGGTACGACCGGGCCCTCCGGCTCCTGGCCAACGCCCGCCGGATGGTGCCGGACGGCATCACCAAGTCGGGGATCATCCTCGGCCTCGGGGAGGAATGGGATGAGGTCCTCGTGGCGATGCGGGATCTTCGCCGCAGCGACGTCAACATCCTCACCCTGGGCCAGTATCTCCGCCCCTCGGACGGACACCTTCCGGTGGTGCGGTTCTACCGTCCCGAGGAATTCGCCGAGCTGCGCGACGAGGGGCTCCGCCTGGGGTTCGACCACATCGAGGCGAGCCCCCTGACCCGTTCGTCCTATCACGCCTGGGATCAGGCCGACAAGGCCAGAATCGCAAGGAGTTCCTGATGGCAACCACCGCGGCCCCGGCCCGGAGCAAGTCCGGCCCCGGGGCGGACGAGCTGCGCGGGTACCTCCGCCAGCTGCTGCTGATCCGCCGCTTCGAGGAGCGGGCGGGCGAGATGTACTCGCTGGGGAAGATCGGGGGCTTCTGCCACCTCTACATCGGCCAGGAGGCGGTGGCGGTCGGTACCATCGCCGCGCTCAGGCCCGACGACTACGTCATCAGCGCCTACCGGGAGCACGGACAGGCGCTGGCCCGCGGGATGAGTTCGCGGAGCGTCATGGCCGAGCTGTTCGGCAAGGCCACCGGCTGCTCCAAGGGGAAGGGCGGGTCGATGCACCTCTTCGACGCCAGCCTTGGGTTCATGGGCGGGCACGGCATCGTCGGGGGCCAGATCCCGCTCGCCGCCGGGCTGGCCTTCGCCGCCAAGTACCGGGGCACCGACCAGGTCGCGGCCTGCTTTTTCGGCGAGGCGGCGGTGAACATCGGCTCCTTCCACGAGGCCCTCAACATGGCCTCCCTGTGGAAGCTGCCGGTGGTCTTCATCATCGAGAACAACGGCTACGGCATGGGCACGGCGCTGGCGCGGGGGAGTTCCCTGCTCGACCTCGCCCACCGGTCCTACTCGTACGACATGGCCAACGAGGTGGTGGACGGGCAGGACGTCCTCACCGTCAAGACGGCGATGGAGATGGCGGTCACCCGGGCCCGGACCGAGTCGAAGCCGACCCTGCTCGAGATCCGCACCTATCGCTACGTCGGCCACTCGATGTCCGATGCCGCCCACGGCACCTACCGCACCAAGGAAGAGGTCGAGACCTACCGGGAGCGCGACCCGATCGTGCTGCTCCGGGACCGGATGATCGCGGCCACGCAGCTCGACGCCGCGGGCTACGAGGCACTCGACCGGGAGGTCAAGGCCGAAGTGGACGACGCGATCCAGTTCGCCGAATCGTCGCCGGACCCCGACCCGTCGGAGCTCTGGACCGACGTCTACGCGCCGAGGAGCTGAGCCATGGCCGTGATCACCTACCGCGAGGCCCTCAACCAGGCGTTGCGCGAAGAGATGCACCGGGACCCCGACGTTTTCCTGATGGGTGAGGAAGTCGCGGAGTACGACGGGGCCTACAAGGTCAGCCGGGGACTGCTCAAGGAGTTCGGGGCCCGACGGGTGGTGGACACCCCGATCGCCGAGCTCGGCTTCGCCGGGATCGGGGTCGGCGCCGCGATGGCCGGCCTCCGGCCGGTGATCGAGTTCATGACCTGGAACTTCGCCCTGCTGGCGATCGACCAGGTGGTGAACTCGGCGGCCAAGCTGCGCTACATGTCCGGCGGCCAGATCGGCTGCCCGATCGTGTTCCGCGGCCCCGGCGGCGCAGCCCTGCAGCTCGCCGCCCAGCACTCGCAGGCTCTCGAGTCGTGGTACGCCCACGTTCCCGGGCTCAAGGTGGTGATGCCCGGGACGCCGGCCGATGCCAAGGGCCTCCTCAAGGCTGCCATCCGCGACGACGACCCGGTGGTGTTCATCGAGGGCGAGATGCTCTACAACACCAAGGGCGAGGTCCCGGAGGCGGAGGACTTCGTGATCCCGATCGGCCAGGCCGAGGTGAAGCGGCCCGGGGACCACGTCACCGTGGTCTGCCACTCCAAGACGGTGACGGTGGCGCTGAAGGCCGCGGAGGCCCTGGCCCAGGAGGGGATCAGCGCGGAAGTCGTCGACCTCCGGACCATCCGGCCGCTCGACACCGACACCATCCTCGCCTCGGTGGCGAAGACCAACCGCTGCGTGATCCTCGAGGAGGGATGGCCGTACGCCGGGGTCGGCGCGCAGGTGGTGGACGTGATCCAGCGCGACGCCTTCGACCACCTCGACGCCCCGGTGCTGCGGGTGACCGGCGCGGACGTCCCGATGCCGTACAACAAGCAGCTCGAGAAGGCCGCCAAGACCGACCCCGCCCGGGCCGTGGCGGCGGTGAAGCGCGTCCTCTACCTGGCCTGACCCATGGCGACCAAGATCCTGATGGAAGCGCTCTCGCCCACGATGGAGGAAGGGCGCCTCGTCGAGTGGAAGAAGCAGGAGGGCGACGCGGTCGCGGCCGGCGACGTCCTGGCCGAGGTCGAGACCGACAAGGCGGTGATGGAACTGGTCGCCCGGGCCGGCGGCACGCTGCTCAAGCAGCTGGTGCCCGCCGGCGCGACGGTGCCGGTGGCCAGTGCGGTAGGGTGGATCGGGCAGCCGGGCGAAGCGATCGAGGACGGGCGGACGGGCGGACGGGCAGACGGGCCGTCGGCTCCCGCAGGCGGGGCACCGGCGGCCTCCGCACCGGCCGCCGTCCCCGCCGCGGTCCCGGCGGCCACCGCGTCGCCCGCTCCAGGCGGAGGAGCGGAGGGGCGGAGCGGCGGAGAGCCCGGCCGCATCAAGGCGTCACCCCTGGCGCGCAAGCTCGCGGCCGAGAAGGGGCTCGACCTCGGCACCGTTGCCGGCACGGGTCCGGAAGGACGCGTGGTCAAGCGAGACATTGAGTCGGCTCAGGCAGGACCGCCCGTCCGCCCGTCCGCTCGTCCGCCCGTCTCTGGCGAAGCCTTCACCGACACCCCCCTCACCCAGATCCGGAAGACCATCGCCAAGCGGCTGGCCCAGTCCATCGGCCCGATCCCGACCTTCTACCTCACCACCGAGGTGGACATGGAGCGGGCCGCCGAGGCGCGGCAGGCCCTCCAGGCCTCGCTCGGCGACGAGGGCAAGGTCTCCTTCAACGACATCGTCCTGAAGGCGATCGCCACGGCGCTCCGCCAGCATCCCGCCTGCAACGCCTGGTGGCAGGATGACCGGATCCGGACCTGGCACGAGGTGCACATCGGCATGGCGGTCGCCGTGCCCGACGGCCTGATCACCCCGGTGGTCCGGCACGCCGACCAGAAGTCGCTCCGCGAGATCAGCGCCGAGGCGCGCGACCTCGCCAAGCGGGCCCGCGAGCGGAAGCTGGCGCCCGAGGAGTACACCGGCAGCACCTTCTCGGTCTCCAACCTCGGCATGTTCGACATCGACGAGTTCACCGCCATCATCAACCCGCCCGAGGCCGGGATCATCGCCATCGGTCGGATCGCGGAGGCTCCGGCCGTGGTCGACGGCCAGCTGACGGTGCGGCGGCGGATGCGGCTGACGATGAGCTGCGATCACCGGGTCATCGACGGCGCGACCGGGGCGCAGTTCCTGAAGACCGTGAAGCTGATGCTGGAGAACCCGCTGGCGCTGGTGGTCTGAGCAGTCGCAAGTCATACGTCTGAAGTCGAAGGCCACGACGGACTGACTTGCCTGCTGGTGCCACTTACGACCTTCGACATACGACTTATGACCTCTTTCGACATCATCATCCTCGGCGGCGGACCGGCCGGTTACGTCTGCGCTATCCGTGCCGCCCAGCTGGGCCTGGCCACCGCGGTCGTCGAGAAGGAGAAGCTCGGCGGCGTCTGCGTCAACATCGGCTGCATTCCCACCAAGGCGCTGCTCCACAGCGCCCGGGTCGCCAACATCGTCGCCCACGAGGCCAAGGGCCTCGGGGTCGAGGTCGGCAGCGTCAAGACCGACTACGGGGTGGCGATGAAGCGCTCCCGGCGGGTCTCCGAGCAGAACTCGAAGGGCGTCGAGTTCCTGATGAAGAAGCACAAGGTGACCGTGATCAAGGGCACCGGAACGCTCCTGCCGGGGAGGAAGGTCAAGGTCGGGGCCGACGCGCACGAGGCGAAGAAGGCGGTCGTCATCGCCACCGGCTCGCGGGTGAAGGGGATCCCCCAGATCGGCCTCGAGATCAACAAGACCAGCGTGATCAGCTCCGACGAGGCGCTCTTCCTCGAGCAGGCCCCCGCCACGCTGGCGGTGGTCGGGGCCGGGGCGGTCGGCTGCGAGTTCGCCGACATCTTCGCCTCGTTCGGCAGCAAGGTGACCCTGATCGAGGCCCTCCCCCGGATCCTGCCGTTCGAGGACGCCGAGTCGTCCGACGCGCTCGCCAGGAGCTACAAGAAGCGAGGCATCACGGTCATCGCCGGCGCCAAAGTGACCAAGGCGTCGGTCGGCGCCGACAAGGTGACCCTCGAACTCGAGACAGGCGGCAAGGCGGAAAAGGTCGAGGTCGAGAAGGTGCTGATGGCGGCGGGCCGGGCGGTGAATACCGAAGGCATGGGGTTCAAGGAGTCGGGGGTCGAACTCGACGGGCGCGGCTTCGTGAAGGTGAACCCGAAGACCCTCGAGACCACCGCTGCGGGGATCTACTGCATCGGCGATGTCGCCGGGCCGCCGATGCTGGCCCACAAGGGCAGCCGCGAGGGCGTCCTGGTGGCGGAACTGATCGCCGGGCACACCCCCCACCCGATCAAGTACGACAACATCCCCAGCGTCACCTACTGCCACCCGGAGGTCGCGAGCATCGGGCTGACCGAAGAGCAGTGCCAGGAGCGGAAGCTCGACTACCAGGTCGGCCGGTTTCCCTTCAGCGCCAACGGCCGGGCCCGCGCGTCGGACGAAACCGAGGGGTTCGTGAAGATCATTCGCGACAAGAAGTACGGGGAGATCCTCGGCGCCCACATCGTCGGCGGCCATGCGTCCGAGATGATCCACGAACTCCTGGTGGCGCGGGAGAACGAGTATACGGTCGAGGAGGTGGACCTCGCCGTCCACGCCCACCCCACCCTGTCGGAGGCGATCGCCGAGGCGGCGCTGGATTCGATGGGGCGGGTGATTCACATGTAGCGGGAAGGGGCGGGAGAGAGCGGGAGAGGGCGGGATCTGTGGCCCCATCCCGCCCTCTCCCGTTCTCTCCCGTTCCTTCCGTCCTCTCCCGTCACCGAAATGCCCGCCAGCCCCGACAAGGACTTCGTCCCTCTCGCCATCGCCGGCATGGGCTTCGGCGTGGCCGTCGGCGCGACGGTGATCACCGGGGCGCTCTGGCTGCTTCGCACCATTC
>DASWBQ010000141.1:0-5488 GCA_036390535.1 Gemmatimonadales bacterium
CGATCCGGAATGCGGCCGGGGAGGAGGTCGCCCGCCAGATCGTCGGGGTGGGTGCGCTTCAGCCCGAGGAACTCCGGACGTTCGTGGTCGCGGTGGAGGTGTTTACGCCGGTGGGAGAGGGCGGGATGGGGCGGGACAGGGCGGGACAGGGCGGGACAGGGTAGATTCTCTGCTCCCTTTTCCGAGTCTGCACCATGCGCCCAATGCGTTTCGCTCTCGTCGCTGCCCCGTCGGTTCTGGTGGCGGCGTCCCTGTCCGCCCAGACCGAGCTCCGTCCGGCGCCGAGCGGCCGGGGCACCACCGAAGTGGTCCTCAGCAAGCCGGTCCCTGAGGGCCAACCGGCCGGTCCGAGCTACCGGATCCGGGTCGACTACGGCCAGCCCCACCTGCGGGGGCGGACGTTGCATACCGGCGAGCTGGTTCCCTACGATCAGCCATGGCGCACCGGCGCCAACGCGGCGACCACGCTGATGACCGAAGTGGACCTGGTCGTCGGCGGCGCCAACATCCCCAAGGGCACCTACGTCCTGTTCACGATCCCCTCCGCCACCGGCTGGAAGCTGGTGCTCCAGAAGGACGCGAACCAGGGCGGCGAGTACAAGCAGGAGAACGACGTCGCCCGGGTGGACCTGAAGGTGCGCACGCTCAGCGCTCCGCTCGAGAGCCTGACGATCTGGCTGGTCCCGACGGCGGGAGCGGCCCGCGGCGAGCTCCGGATCTCGTGGGGATTGACGGAGGCGTCCACGGAGTGGGCCGTCAAGTAGTGACAAGTGAAGAGCGATAAGTGACCAGTGAAGAAGGGGCTCCGGTGAGGGGCCCCTTGTTGCAGGAAACAGGGAACAGGAACAGGAAACCGGAAACAGGGAAGCGGAAATGGGGGAGGGACATGCGTCCGGTCCGATATAACGTGGCGGCGAGCCTGGACGGTTACATCGCGGGCCCGAACGGCGAGTACGACTGGATCCCCGAGGACCCGACGGTGGATTTCGCCGCGATCTTCGCCGACGTCGACACCATCCTGGTCGGCCGGCGGAGCTACGAGGCGATGCAGGGTGGTCCGTCGTTCTTCACCGGGAAGATGCGGGGCTACGTCTTTTCCTCGACGCTTCGCCAGGCCGACTGCCCAGGCGTGACGGTGGTTTCGGGAGATGCCGCCTCGACTGTTGCCGCGCTCCGTGCCGAACCGGGCAAGGGCGAGATCTGGCTGTTCGGGGGTGGCGAGCTGTTTCGAGCCCTGCTCGATGCGGGGCAGGTGGACCGGGTCGAGGTGACCATCGTGCCGGTGCTGCTGGGTGCGGGCGTCCCGCTGGTGCCGCCCGGGTTGCGGGCCGGGCTCCGGCTGCTCGATACGAAGGTGTATCCGAGCGGGATGGTGACGTTGCGCTATGAGGCGGGAGAGGGCGGGATGGGACGGGAGAGGGCGGGACCAGGCGGGAGCGCGTGACCCGTCGTGGGCGACGGGTGGCTCTGGAGAGGGGGCAGACATGTCATACCGGGTTCACCGACTCGAGGTCCGGAAGGACACCGCGCAGGAGAAGCTCCAGCAGTTCCTTGGGACCCTGCATGGCAGGGTCGTCTCGGTCGTGCCTTATGTCGTACCCACGTTCCAGTTCATGGGCGCGACCTCGAAGGTGGATTTCCTGCTGATCGTGGAGGAGACGCGGTAGGCGGGAGAGCGCGGGCCCAGGCGGAGTGACCCGAGTCGAGAGTCGTGAGAGGTGAAGTGCCGCCGAGGTCGTGAGTCGCCGGAGGGCCGGCCCCGGTCGGACCGGCCCTCTTCGCGGGTCACCCGCTAGCGGCGGGGGTTCGGGGTACAGGCCGGCGCCGCCATATCGGGGTACTCCTTCTTCGCCAGCGCCACGGCCTCGTCGCGACTGGCGGCCATCACCCTGGTGGTCACTTCGCGGTCGCTGAGCCGGCCGCGGCAGATCCACTCGTAGACGGGGTCGGCGTTCGGGTCGGCCGGCGGCTTCGAACA
Source organism: Gemmatimonadales bacterium (assembly GCA_036390535.1). Lineage (GTDB taxonomy): Bacteria > Gemmatimonadota > Gemmatimonadetes > Gemmatimonadales > GWC2-71-9 > SZUA-320. The sequence continues at coordinate 1,979 of DASWBQ010000141.1, forward strand.
GGCGGCAACCAGCAGCAGCGGCAACGCGTAGCGCATAGTGGCTCCGGAAGGCGGAGCGAGAATTTACACGAGGCGGCGGCGGCCCCGCGAGGGGCGGCGGGTGATATCTTCCGTCACCGTTCCCTCCCCCAAACCGCCATCCCCCATGCGCCTCGCCACGATCGCCCTCCTCGCTCTGACGGCCACCCGGCCGCTCGCCGCCCAGCACAGCTTCACCCGCCCGGGCGAGAGCTACGACCCCAGGGTTCCGACACCGCGGTCGGTGCTTGGCTACGACCTGGGCCAGCGGTTCACCAGCCACCGGGCAATGACCCGCTACTTCGAGGCGGTCGCGAAGGCGTCGCCCAGGGTGCGGGTGGACACGGTGGCGCGGTCCTTCGAGGGTCGCGAGCTGTTCCTGATCACCGTCAGCTCGGAGGCGAACATGGCCCGGCTGGCCGAGATCCAGCGGGACGCGCAGCGGGTGGCGGACCCGCGGGGCGGGGCAGCGGGCGAGGTAGAGGCGGCGGCGAAGCGGCTGCCGGCCATCGTCTGGCTGGCGCACTCGGTGCACGGCGGCGAGGCCTCGGGGGTGGAGGCCGGGCTGGCGCTGCTGTACCAGCTGGCCGCGGGGACGGACGCCGAGACCCGGATGACGCTCGACAGCGCGGTAGTCCTGATTGACCCCAACCAGAACCCCGACGGACGGGAGCGCCACGTGCACGACGTGGAGCGGACCTGGAGCAGCCAGAGCCTGCCCAGCGAGCCGGGCGCCCTGAACAACACCGGCTCCTGGCCGGGGCCGCGGACCAGCCACTACTCGTTCGATCTCAACCGGGACTGGTTCATCCAGTCCCATCCCGAGACGCGGGGTCGGGTGGCCTCGTTCCTGAAGTGGATGCCGCACGTGGCCGTGGACCTGCACGAGCAGGGCTCGAGCTCGACCTTCTACTTCGCGCCGCCGCGCGAGCCCGACAACAAGAACAACCCGCGCCACCTCTTCAAGTGGTTCGACATCTTCGCGGCGGCCCACGGCGCCGCCTTCGACGTGCACGGCTGGAGCTACTTCCGGCGCGAAGGGTACGACTCGTTCTATCCGGGCTACGGCGAGGGCTGGCCGATGCTGACCGGGGCGATCGGGATGCTGTTCGAGTCGGCCGCCTCGGCGGGCGGCGCCGTTCGCCGGAACGACGGCACCCTGCGCACGCTCAAGCAGGCGGCGTGGGAGCACTACTCCGCCGAGTGGGCCACGGTGCGCACCTCGGCGAAGCGCCGCACCGAGCTGGTCAGCGACTACGCCCAGGCCCGCCGGGACGCGATCCGGATTCACGCGGCGGGGCCGATGCGGGCGGTGGTGTTCGAGCGCGACGGCCAGGGGCGGGCGGACTCGCTGGCGCGGCAGCTCCGGGCCAACGGCATCGAGGTGCAGCAGCTGTCGGCCGACGCGACCCTCCGCGACGCGACGCCGTTCGGGGCCCAGGCGGTTGCCCCGTCGGTCACGGCCCGGGCCGGAGCCTACGTGGTCGACCTGGCCCAGCCGCAGGGCCACCTGGCGAAGTCGATCCTCGAGCCCGACGCGGAACTGGATTCGGCGTTCATCAAGGTGGAGCTGGAGATGCGGCGGGCGGCGCAGCCGGACCGGTTCTACGACATCACGGCGTGGTCGCTGCCGTATGCCTGGCGGGTCAAGGCGTGGCATACCCGGACCGTGCCGGGCGGGCTGAAGCCAGTGAGCGACCCGGTCCGGCCTGCGATGGCCGTGGGGCGGGCCCAGTACGGCTACGCCTTCGCGCCGGGGAGCGAGGCCTCGAACCGGCTGCTGGCGTCGCTGCTCAAGGACTCGGTGAAGGTGTGGCACGCGCCGAGGTCGTTCACGGCAGGCGGGAAGGCCTTCCCGTCCGGGGCGTTCGTGGTGCGGATGGCGTTCAACGACTCCTCGGTGCACCGGACCGTGACGGAGCAGGCAGCCGCGGCCGGGGCGGAGGTGACGGCGATCCCGTCGGCGGGGGTGGACGAGGGGACCGACCTGGGGTCGAACTCGGTGCGGCCGATCCGGATCCCGAAGGTGGCGCTGCTGTCGGGCCCGTCGGTGAGCGGGAACTCGTGGGGCTTCACCTGGTTCGCGATGGACCAGCGGCTCGGGTACCCGACGGTGCTGGTGGACGCCAACTACGTGGCGGGCGGGCTCGAGGGGTTCAACGTGCTGATCATGCCATCGGTGCAGGCGGCGGCGCTGGACCGGCTGCTGGGCGACGGCGGCCGCGCGGCACTGGGCACGTGGGTGCGGAACGGCGGGGTGCTGATCACGCTCGACGGCGCCACAGGCTGGCTGGCCCAGGAGAGCACGAAGCTGGCGCGGATCCGGGTGCGGCGCGATTCGACCCGCGCGGACAGCACCGGCGGGGCGCCGCTCAACACCCGCCTCCCCGGCGTGCTGGCCCGGGCGACGATCGACACCCTGTCGCCGCTGCTGGCGGGCGTACAGGACCTGGAGATCCCGGTCTTTGCCAGCACCGACCGGGTGGTGACGGTGCCGAAGGACCTGACGGCGGGTGAGGCGGTGATCCGGTTCGCCTCGAGGGAGCGAGTGCGGCTGGCCGGCTACTTCTGGCCCGAGGCCACGGAACGGATCGCCCTGTCGCCGTGGCTGTGGACGGAGCGGGTGGGCCGCGGGCGGGTGATCGCGTTCGCGCATGACCCGAACTTCCGCGACCTGTTCCGGGGGCTGCTGCCGATCTTCGAGAATGCGGTGCTGCTGGGGGGGACGTTCTAGTCGTAAGTCGAGAGTCGACAGTCGAGAGCAGAGAGCCGAGAGCCGAGAGTGGAAAGTTGAGGGACCATGAGGATTGAAGGTGTGCCCTTCGGGGTGACGGACTGGGCCTCGGTGCCGGAGACGGTTCACCCCGGGGCATCCGGCATCGCCACCTGGCGGACGGTGCAGGCGGGCGAGGTGCGGGTGCGGATGGTGACCTATTCTCCCGGCTACCTGGCGGACCACTGGTGCTCGAAGGGCCATATCCTGCTGGTGCTCGAGGGGACGCTGGTCACCGAGATTCGGGACGGCGCCACCCACACGATGACGGCGGGGATGTCGTACCAGGTGGCCGATGGCGAGTCGCCGCACCGGTCGAGAACGGAAGGGGGAGCCCGGTTGTTCATTGTGGATTGACGGCGGGAGAGGGCGGGATAGAGCGGAATTGGAGCGGGAGGGAGCGGAAGGTGATGATGATACGTACACGTCTCGTGCTGGGCCTGCTGGCGTCTTCTGCCGCATCACCCCTTGGAGGGCAGACGGTACAGTACCGGTCTCCGGCCGGAGTGGAGTACCGGTCGCTCCGTGACACCGGTGCAGTGGCGCGGGCGGAGCAGGCGCTGGCCGCCAACCCCCGCAATGTCGACCTGCTCATCGCGCTCGGCGTGGCGCAGTCGGGGGCACAGCAATTTCGCGAAGCGATCGCGACCTTCACGCGCGGGCTGGCGATCGCGCCCGACAACGCGATGCTCTACCGCTGGCGCGGGCACCGGCACATC
>DASWBQ010000142.1:0-1957 GCA_036390535.1 Gemmatimonadales bacterium
TTGGTGAACGCCACGGCGCCCGCCATGATCAGCGCCACGGCGAAGGCCCAGATGACGGCGGGGCGGGTGGCGGCCCAGTGGATCATGTCGGACGGGCGGACGGGCGGACGGGCAGCCGGGCAGCAGACCGACGGGACGGGCAGGCGACCAGATGGGGGGTCCCGGAGCCTGTGGCCACGAATGCAGGCACGCTACGCATTTTCTGCCCGTCTGCCCGTCCGCCCGTCTGCCCGTCTCTCCGCCCGCCTCTCGACCACCGCGTAGGCGGTAGGAAGCAGGAAAAACGTCACCAGCGTCGCCGACACCGACCCGCCGATCACCCCCGCCGCCAGCGGCTGGTACAGCTCGCCGCCGCTGCCCCAGCCGAACACCAGCGGCAGGACGCCGGTGATGGTGGTGATCGAGGTCATCGCGATGGCCCGGAGCCGCTGCCGCCCGCCCAGCAGCACCGCCTCGTCCACGGAGTGGCCCAGCTCCCGGAACCGGCGGATCGCGTCCAGCTTCACCACCGCGTCGTTGTCGGCGATCCCGATCATCACCACGATGCCGATCAGCGACACCGCGTTGAGGCTCTGCCCGGTCAGCCAGAGCAGCAGGATCCCGCCGGCCGCGGCCAGCGGCACCGTCAGCATCACCAGCAGCGGGGTGGTGAAGGACGCGAACTCGCCGGCCAGCACCAGGAAGACCAGCGCCACCGAGAGCAGCGCCACCAGCGACAGCTCCCGGCTGGTGCGCTGCTGCTCCACGTCGGCGCCGCCCACCGAGGTGGTGACGCCGGGTGGCGGCGACGTCGCCGCCAGCGCCTCGGCCACGTCCTTTGCGGCGCGGGCGGTGCCGCCCTCTTCCACCAGCGCCTCGATCACCGACACCGGCCGCTGGTTGACCCGCACCACCTCGATCGGCGCCGGCTTCTCCTCCACCTGCACCAGCTGGCCCACCGGTACCCCTTGGACGGGAGTGGTCAGGGCCGCGGTGAGGTTCTCGTTGGCGTCCCCGGCGAAGCGCACCCGGATCGGGGTGCGGCGGTCGGTCTCCCGGAAGTCGTTGGCGCGGACCCCGCCGAGCCCGCCGGCGATGGCGTTGGAGACGGCGCCGACCGTCAGGTTCCGCTCGGCGATCCGGCCCCGTTCCAGGGTCACCTCCACCGAGGGCTGGGTCCCGCTGAACGCCTCGCGCACGTCGGCGAGTGTGGTGAGGCCGGCCAGCACGCTCCGGAGCGAGTCGGCCCACCGGGCGGCGTCGTCCGGCCGCGCCGCCGACACCTCCACCCGCACCACCCGGCCCTCCCGGCCGATCAGGCTCCCGAACTCCGACTGGCCGGCCAGGTCGATGGCCAGCGCCCCCTTGGCCAGGTCAGACACCGCCTGGCGGAGCCGCCGCGCGAACTGCCCGGCGTCGTCGCCCTCGGGCAGCGGCAGCAGCAACTGGGCGCTGCTCGACGAGCCGGGGTCGGCGCCCGCCAGCACCTCCTCGTCGGTGGCGGTGCCGACCCGGGCGTAGATGTTGGTCGCGCCGAGCCGCTGGGCCGCCTCCTCGAGCCGGCCGACCTGGCGCACCGTCTCCTCGATGGCAGTGCCGTCCTGCAGCTTGAGCGACGCCACCACGATCCCTTCGTCGACCGACGGCAGGATCTCCCGCGGCAGCCGGCTCCCGATGAAGAACGTGACCACGGTCACGACGATGGCGGTGGCAAAGACCGACCGGGGGTGGGCCAGGGACCACATCATGCCGCTTTCGTAGGCATGGGCGACGCGATGGCCAAGGGCGGTCAGGCGGTTGGGCGGTTGGGCGGTTGCCGCCCTGCCGCCCCGCCGTCCTGCCGTCTTGCCGCCCTGCCGCCCAGCCGTCATCAGCACCGGCATCACAGTGAGGGCAAGAAGCAAACTCGCCAGCACCGTCGTCACCACGCTCAGGCTCAGGTCCCGGAACAGCGCCGCCCCCAGCCCCTGCACGAAGA
>DASWBQ010000143.1:0-3592 GCA_036390535.1 Gemmatimonadales bacterium
CAAGAGCATCGCCCTGGGGCGGATTGCCGGGCGGGTCGTCGCCGCCGACCGGAAGCTCGACCGGGTCCGGCGGCTCCGCGAGAACCTCGCCCGTGCCGGGAGTGGCCGCGAGTTCCCCTTGGTGGCGGACGCCGGCGCGCCCCCGGTGGCAGAGGTGGACGTCGCGATCCTCGACGCTCCCTGCCTGGGTACCGGGGTGTTCGCTCGGCATCCCGATGCCCGCTGGCGGGTGCACCCCGAGGCACTTGGCCGCCTGGTGGAACAGGCAGCGCGAATGCTCGACGCCGTGGCCGCCGCGGTCCGCCCCGGTGGCCTGCTATGTTTCTCGACTTGTTCGCTGGAACCGGAAGAGAACGAAATGCAGATCGCGGCGTTCCTCGATCGTCACCCCGAATTCAGGCGGGAGCCCGGACCGGGGCCCGGAGGTACGCTGACCGCTGAGGGTGACCTCCAGCTGGTGCCTCAGCGACACGAGACGGACGGCGCCTACGCGGCGCGGCTGCGCAAGGAGTGAGACGTGAGCAGTGAGAGGTAAGCAAGTGCCATCGGCACAGCGATTTCTCGAGCGCCCTGCAGTGCGGGTCGCAGGGCTGGTCGTCATCGCCGCCGCCGCGGGTTACCTCGTTTCGCTGCTCGCCTGGCCGGCACCGATCCTCGACAAGGACGTACCCGTCGCACTCGTCGTCGGGCTGCCGGAGGAGGCTGCGGTACAGGAACTCACCGCCCAGGGGTTCCGCACCAAGGTGCACGAGAGCCGCGAACCGGACCCGACCCTTCCCGCGGGGCACGTGACCTGGCAGGACCCGCCTGGCGCCATGCGACTCCCCAAGGGCAGCCTGGTGAACCTGACGCTGAGCAGCGGGCCATCCCAGGTGGCGGTGCCCGACGTGGCGCTGTTCGAACTGGACGACGCGCGGCGGGTGGTCACGGCGGCGGGCCTCACCGTGGGAAGCGTGGACTCGGTCCCCGCGATGGCCGAGCGCGGCGTGGTGGTGTCCACGCGGCCTCCAATCGGCTCACCCCGACCCGCGGCGAGCCGGGTGGACCTGGTGGTGAGCCGCGGACCGGCCGATGTCCGGGTACCGAACCTGGTCGGGCTGGCCGAGACGGTGGCTCGGCAGCGGCTGGGGATGCTGGGCCTGGCCGTTGGCCTGGTGGACGTCCGGCCTCCGGGCCGGGCGCGGCCCAACACGGTTCTGGAGCAGCGGCCGGCGGCGGGCGTACTCCTCCCTCGCGGCGGCCGGGTTGACCTGGTGATTGCCGACAGGGGGTCCTGATGACCGTCCGAATCGCCCCGAGCGTCCTGAGCGCCGACCTGGCCCGGCTCGAGGCACAAGTCACCGCCGCCGTCTCCGGGGGTGCCGACTGGATCCACGTGGACGTCATGGACGGGCGGTTCGTCCCCAACCTGACCTTCGGCGCGCCCCTGATCCGGGCGCTCCGGCGTATCACCGACAAGCCGCTCGACGTCCACCTCATGGTGCAGGAACCGGAGCGCTACATTTCCGAGTACGCGGCGCTCGGCGTCGGGGTCTTCACCATCCACCCCGAGGCCACGGTCCATCTCCAGCGGCAGCTGGCAGCGATTCGCGAGGCGGGAATGCTGGCCGGCCTGGCGCTCAACCCCGGGACGCCGCTCGGGTTCCTGGAGGAAGTGGTGGCCGACGTGGACCTGGTGCTGGTGATGTCGGTGAACCCGGGGTTCGGCGGCCAGAAGTACGTGCCGGCCTCGACCGAAAAGATCCGCCGGGTGCGGGAGCTGCTCGACCGGCACGGCTCGAAGGCGGCGCTCCAGGTGGACGGCGGGATCACGGTGGATACGATCGGCGCCGCCTGGCAGGCGGGGGCCGACACGTTCGTCGCGGGGACCGCGGTGTTCGGCGAGCCCGACCCGGCGGCCGCGGTTCAGCGGTTGAAGCAGGCCTGCACAGTGAGGGTGTAACCGTGGCGAGCAGCGCGAAGCAGTGGGCATACGTGGCGGCGATCGTTGGCGGGCTCGGGCTCGGCGCCTGGGCGCTGGTGACCTTCGCGCCGATACCGGAAGGCGCCGAGGTCGGCCAGCGGGCACCCGACTTCAAGGCGATGGACCTGGCGAGCGGCGACAGCGTCGCCTTCCGAGCGACCTACGGGGGATCGGTCACGCTGGTGAACATCTGGGCGACCTGGTGCGTGCCCTGCCGGGCCGAGATGCCCGCAATGCAGCAGCTGTACGACAAACTCAAGGACAAGGGCTTCCGGATCGCGGCCGTGAGCATTGACGAGGGGAACATCACCGACGTGAAGGCCTTCGTCACCGACCTCGGCCTGACCTTCGACATCCTCCATGACAAGTCGGGCTCCATCGAGCGGATCTACCAGACCACCGGGGTTCCCGAGAGCTTCCTGATCGACCGGAACGGGACCATCATCCGCAAGCAAATCGGCGAGCATCCGTGGAACTCGGCGGCCAACCAGCGGATCGTGGAGGAGCTGCTTTCCCAGTAGGGGCGGCCCGATAGGTCGCCCTACTGGCGCCTCACCCACCCATGCGCGTCCTCGCCCTCGAAACCTCCTGCGACGAAACGTCGGCCGCCGTCCTGACCCATCGGGACGGCCATTTTGCGCTGGAGAGCCTGGTGATCCTGTCGCAGGACGTCCACCGGATCTTCGGCGGGGTGGTGCCCGAGCTGGCCAGCCGGGCCCACCTCCGGGTCGTGGCGCCGGTGGTGGACCAGGCGCTGCATGAGGCAAACGCCACGATGGAGCACGTCGACGGGGTCGCGGTCACCGCCGGCCCGGGACTGATCGGCGCGCTGCTCATCGGGCTGATGTATGGGAAGACGCTGGCGTGGCGGCACGGCCTGCCGCTGATCGGCGTCCATCACCTCGAGGGGCACCTCTTCGCCCCGGTGCTGGAGCAGCCCGATCTGGAACCGCCGTTCGTCGCCCTGCTGGTGAGCGGCGGCCATACCATGCTGATCGACGTCCGCGCCTGGGGCGACTACCGCCTGCTTGGCCAGACCCGCGACGACGCGGCCGGCGAGGCCTTCGACAAGGTCGGCTCGCTGCTCGGCCTCGAGTATCCGGGCGGGCCCCGGATCGAGCGGCTCGCCGCTACCGGAACCCCGGGACGCTTCAAGCTGCCGCGCCCGATGCTCGGCGCCGAGGGGCCCGACCGCTACAGCTTCTCGTTCAGCGGCCTCAAGACCGCGGTGCTCCGGGCGGTACAGCAGAGCGACGACCTCGAGCGCGACCGCGCCGACCTGGCGCGTGACTTCCAGGACGCCGCCATCGCGGTGCTGGTGGAGAAGACGGCACGGGCAGCCGAGGAGTTCGGCCATGACCGGGTCGTCATCGGCGGCGGGGTCGCCTGCAACCGCGCCCTGGCCGACCGGATGCGGGACCACCTCGGCGCCCGTGCCACAGTGTATGTTGCGTCGCCCCGGCTCAACACCGACAATGCGGCGATGATCGGCGCCGCCGGAGCCTGGCGGATGGCCCGCGGCGAGCGGAGCGGCTGGGACCTCGAGGCCCGCGACAACCTTCCCTTCCCCGGCCTCAACCGCGAGGCCCTCACCGAGGCGGCACCCCGATGACCACGGTCTATCCCCTC
>DASWBQ010000144.1:0-8555 GCA_036390535.1 Gemmatimonadales bacterium
CCACCCGCGATGCCGACCTGCTGGGCGACCTCGTCCTGTCGGCGATCGCCGAGGCTCAGCGTCGTGCCGCCGAGCTGGTCTCCACCGAGATGCGGCGGGTCCAGGGCTTGCCCCTCGGGGCGGGCCCCGCCTGACGTGAGCGTCATCGAGGCCCTGGTCTCGGAATTCGCCCGTCTCCCGGGCATCGGGCGGAAGACCGCACAGCGCCTGACCTACCATCTGCTGCAGCAACCGCCCGAGCGGTCCCTCCGCCTCGCGGAGGCACTGGAGGACGTCGCGTCGCGGGTGCACCCCTGTCCGGAGTGCGGCAACCTCAGTGAGGGCGACCGCTGCGAGGTCTGCGAGGATCCGCGGCGTGACGCCTCGCTGCTCTGCGTCGTGGAAGAGCCCTCCACGGTCGGAGCGCTCGACCGCGCGGGGTTCCGGGGACGCTACCTGGTGCTGGGGGGCCGGCTGTCGCCCCTCGACGGGGTCGGTCCGGAGTCGCTGCGGCTGGGGCTCCTGGCATCCAAGATCGAGGCGGGCACGATCCGTGAAGTGGTGCTGGCCACCAATCCCTCGATCGAGGGCGAGGCGACGGCGACCTACGTGCAGCAGCTGCTGGCCGGGCGCGGGATCCGGGTCAGCCGGCTGGCCCGCGGACTGCCCATGGGAGGAGACCTGGAATACGTGGACGGCCTCACCTTGAGTCATGCGCTGCAGGCGCGGCAGGACGTGTCGTGAGCCTCCGGAGCGCCTTCTGGGTGATGGCGGCGGCTGCGGTCGGCGCGGCCTTCGGCTGGCGGCTTGCCGGGCGGCAGCTGGCGCGCCATCGCGAGGACCTCTTCCACGCCCAGCCGCTCCGCCGGCTGGCCGCGCTCGCCTGGCTCGAGGAAGCGGGCGATGCGTCGTCGGCGCGCCTGGTGCGCGACTACCTCCTCTGGGAACCGCAGCCGATGCTCCGGTGGCGGGCCGGCCGCCTGCTCCGGCGGCTCGAGGGCTCGCTGGCATGAGCGCTTCCAGCTGGTCCCTCGGCGAGGCCGACGCGCGGCGCATCCACGGCATCCTGGGGGCGTTCCTGCAGGAGGCCGGGGCGCGCACCTCCCTCCTCGTGGACCGCAACGGCCAGATGCTCGTCGCCGCCGGCGAACCGCCCGCCTTCGACCAGGTGGCCTTCGCCTCGCTCACCGCGGCGGACTTCAGCGCCAACGACCAGCTGGCCCGGATGCTGGGCGAAGCCGAGTTCGGCGCCCTCTTCCACCAGGGCGAGCGGGAATCGCTGTACCTTGCGGACGTGGCCCGTCGGGTGATCCTGGTGGTGCTGTTCGACAACCGCACGACGCTGGGCCTGGTGAAGCTGCGGGTGCGCCGCACCGTCCAGGACCTGACCACCCTCTTCGAGGACCTCTTCCGCCGCGGCAGCGACGAACGCGGTGTCGAAGCGGGATACGTGGGGGAAGCCGAGGACGAAATCGACCGGCTCTTCGGAGCGCTCTGAGGAACGGGACGGGATGTCGCTGATCAACTACGCCTCGCGCGAAATCAACTGCAAGCTGGTCTACTACGGCCCCGGCCTGGGCGGCAAGACGACCAACCTCGAATACGTCTACGAGAAGGTCGCACCGACCGCCAAGGGCAAGCTGATTTCGCTGGCCACCGAGACCGAGCGGACCCTGTTCTTCGATTTCCTCCCCGTGGACCTCGGCACCATCCGGGGATTCAAGACCCGGTTCCATCTCTACACCGTCCCGGGCCAGGTCTACTACAACGCCTCGCGGAGGCTGATCCTCAAGGGTGTGGACGGGGTGGTGTTCGTCGCCGATTCCCAGATCGAGCGGATGGAGGCCAACCTGGAGTCGATGCAGAACCTGTACGACAACATGACCCAGCACGGGTACGACCTGACCCGGCTGCCGTTCGTGATCCAGTACAACAAGCGCGACCTGCCCAACGCCGCGCCCCTGCGCGAGCTGCAGGAGGCGCTCAATCCCGGCTGGCCGGTCGAAGACCCGGCCCGGCAGCGCCCGGCCACCGATCCCGACCGCCCCGGGGAATGGCTGGTGCAGCAGGTGGACGGCGTCTGGTTCGAGCGGGTGCCGTACTTCGAGGCGGTCGCGGTGCAGGGCGTCGGCGTCTTCGACACCCTGCGCTCCATCAGCAAGCGGGTCCTCAAGGCCCTGGGTTGAGCCGATGTGGAATCTCCCCAACATCATCACCCTGACCCGGATCCTGATCACCCCGGTGATCGCGCTGCTGCCGTTCATCCAGGGGTACGGACCGAAGGTGGCCTGCTTCGTGGTGTTCGTGGTGGCCGCGCTCAGCGACATCGTGGACGGACGGATCGCCCGGAGCCGCAACCTGATCACCGACCTCGGCAAGCTCCTCGATCCGATCGCGGACAAGCTGCTCCTCTTCGCCACCCTGATCCCGATCTACTGGATCTCGCAGGAGCGCCGGGACCTCTACGGCATTCCGGTCTGGGGCAGCATTCCCCTCTGGGTCTGTGCGCTGCTGATCGGCCGCGAGTTCGCCATGACCGCCTTCCGCCAGTACGCGAAGAACCGGGGCGTGGTGATCGCGGCGCACGGGACCGGCAAGCTCAAGGCGACCTTCCAGAACATCTTCATCGGCGGCGCCATCGCCTGGTTCGCCTTCAAGGACGCGATCGTCCCGCTCGGGCTCCAGGGTTCCGGCTTCACCCGCTTCTGGACGACCTTCCACGGCGGGTTCGTGGCGGTCACCCTGACCGTCGCGGTGCTGCTGACGCTCTGGTCGTTCGTGGTCTACATCCACCGCTACCGGGACCTCTTCACCCCCTCCTCCGCCCGGTAGGCGATGCAGGTCGAACTCGTCACCATCGGCACCGAGCTGCTCCTCGGCTTCACCGTCGACACCAACTCCGCCTACCTCGGGCAGGCCCTCGGTGCGGTCGGCGTCACGGTGGCGCGGCGGACCGCCGTCGCCGACCGGCCGGAGGCGATCCGCGCGGCGGTCGAGGAGGCGCTGCAGCGCACCGGTGCCGTGATCACCACCGGCGGGCTCGGTCCCACGCGCGACGACATGAGCAAGAAGGTCGTGGCCGGACTCTTCGGCTGGCCGCTCCGGTTCGACGAGGGCGTCTGGGCGGAGCTGGCAGCGCGCTGGCGCCGGATGGGGCGCGAACTCTCCGCGGCCAATCGCTGCCAGGCGGAGGTGCCGGAGGGAGCGGTGGTGCTCCCCAACCAGTGGGGCACCGCCCCGGGGCTCTGGCTCGAGGGGCCGCGGGGCCTGGTGGTGATGTTGCCCGGGGTGCCGCGCGAGATGCGCAAGCTGGCCGAGCACGAGGTGGTGCCCCGGCTGCAGGCGCGGGCCGGCGAGCTGGTGATCCGGTCCGCGGTGGTACGGACCACCGGGATTCCGGAGTCGTCGCTCGCCGCCCGGGTGGGCCCTCACGAGGACGAGCTGGCCCCCCTCAGCCTCGCCTACCTGCCCGGCACGACCGGCGTCGACCTCCGGCTGACGGCGTGGAACCTGCCTCCGGCTGAGGCGAACCGCCTGCTGGGGGCGGGAATGGAGCGGCTCCGGGCGCTGGCCGGAGATCACGCCTATGGCACCGGAGAGGACGACCTCGCCGCCGTGACGCTGGCAACACTCCGGGGGCAGGGGATGACCCTCGCCCTCGCCGAGTCGTGCACCGGGGGGATGCTGGGCGAGCGGCTGACGGCGATCCCCGGCAGCTCCGACGTCCTCGTCGGCGGTGTGATCGCCTATGACAACGCCGTGAAGACCCGCCAGCTCGACGTGGACCCCGCGGTGCTGGCCGGCCACGGCGCCGTCAGCCTCGAGGTGGTTCGGGCGATGGCGGCCGGGGCGCAGGCGCGGTTTGGCACCACCGCCGCGGTGGCGATCACCGGGGTGGCTGGACCCGACGGGGGGAGCGAGGAGAAGCCGGTGGGGACGGTCTGTTTCGGGTGGATCGCCAGAAACCAGAGTGAGGCGGCGCGCGTCGTGTTCCCCGGGAACCGCCGGGAGATTCGCGAGCGGGCCTGCCAGTACGCCCTGCACCGCCTCTGGCTGATGAGTCGTGAGTCGTGAGCCTTAGTACCTGTAGGGGCGGCCTGCCAGGCCGCCCGCAGAGGATAGATTTCTGACCATGGAAACGCCTGAACCGATCCAGGACTTCGACGCCCCGGAGCATCCGGGGCCGGCTGCCGTCCCCGCCGAGCCGCCGGAGAGCGCCTCGGCCCGCCTGGAAGCCCAGCTTCAGGAGGCCCAGGACCGCCACCTGCGACTCGCCGCCGAGTTCGACAACTTCCGCAAGCGGGTGACGCGCGAGCGACTCGAGCTCGCCGACCGCGCCCAGGCGGCCCTGGTCATGAAGCTGCTCGACGTGCTCGACGATCTTGACCGCCTCGCCACCCAGGATTTATCCCAGACGGGGCGCGACGTGCTGCACGAGGCCCTGCAGCTGGTCGACCGCAAGCTGCGGAAGGAACTGGCGGCTGCCGGGCTGGAGCGGGTCGACCCGGCCGGTGCCCCGTTCGACCCCTCCCTGCACGAGGCGGTGTCAGTGCTGCCTCCTCCCGAGGCAGCGCTCGACCACCAGGTGAGTGCCACCTTCCAGGCGGGCTACCGCTTCAAGGGCACCCTGGTCCGTCCCGCCAGGGTCCAGGTCTACTCGGCCGAGGCCGGGGGCTGAGGTGGCGGCCCAGGACTACTACAAGGTCCTCGGTGTCTCCGAGGGAGCGAAACCCGAGGAGATCAAGAAGGCCTACCGCCGGCTGGCGAAGCAGTACCATCCGGACGCCAATCCGAACAACCCGCAGGCCGCGGAGAAGTTCAAGCAGATCTCCGAGGCGCACTCGGTCCTCTCCGACGCCGACAAGCGCAAGAAGTACGACCAGATGCGGAAGCTCGGCGCCTTCGACGCCCGGCGGCCGCCGTCGGGTGCGGGTCGTGCCGGCTGGCAGGGGGGCGGCGCGGGCGCCGGGCCGGAGTCGTTCGACTTCGGCGACTTCGGCGGCATGGGGCTCGGCGACATCTTCAGTTCGATCTTCGGCGGCCGGGGCAAGCGAGAGGAGCGGCACGGCGAGGCGGTCGAGGTCGCGCTCGAGGTTCCTTTCCGCACGGCGGTGCTGGGCGGCAAGGTCCCGGTCACGGTGCCGATCACCGACACCTGCGGCACCTGCGGCGGCAACGGCGCGGCGCCCGGGGCTTCGGTGACGACCTGCTCGGAGTGCCACGGCCGCGGCGCCATCTCATTCGGACAGGGGGGATTTGCCGTCAACCGTCCCTGTCCGCAGTGCCGTGGCCGGGGCAAGGTACCGTCCTCGCCCTGCCCGGCCTGCGGCGGGGCCGGCGAGGTCCGGACCGAGCGGGCCATGAATATCACGGTGCCACCCGGCAGCGACGGCGGGACCCGAATCCGGATCAAGGGCCAGGGCGAGCCCGGGCGGGCCGGATCGCCCCCCGGCGATCTCCTGGTCAGCCTGCAGGTCCAGCCGGACCGGTTCTTCACCCGCGACGGACTCGACCTCCTCTGCGAAGTCCCCGTCAATCTGGCCCAGGCGCTGCTCGGGACGCAGGTGCGGGTGCGGACCGTGGATGGCAAGAAAGTCCTGCTCAAGCTGCCGCCCGGCACGCAGCCGGGACGGAAGCTCCGCATCAAGGGAATGGGCGTGCCGAAAGGCGGGCAGCGCGGCGACCAGATCGTGACGGTGCGGGTGGACCTGCCCGAGCAGCTCACGCCGGAACAGGAAGCGCTGGTGCGGCAGCTCGCCGATGCCGCGGGCATGAAACACTAGGCGTTCGTAACGACGGCGAACGCCCCCGTCTGCCCCTCCAGCCGCACGCCCGTTTCCCGATAGCGCTCCAGCAGGACCCGGTGGGTGCCCTGGCCGGGTTCCTCGGCGGGCTGCCGCTGACAGTAGGTCCCGTCGGGCAGGAGGTCCCAGGCCTGGCGGTCGTCCAGCAGCATCAGCTCCATGCTGCGGCGCACCGTCTCCCGGTGCTGCGGGTCCTCGATCGGGGCCACCACCTCGATCCGGCGGTCGAAATTCCGCGGCATCCAGTCCGCCGACCCGATCCAGACCTCCTCGGCGCCACCGTTCAGGAAGCAGAAGGCGCGCGAGTGCTCCAGGAACCGCCCGATCACGCTGATCACCCGGATGCGCTCGCTCACGCCCGGCACACCGGGGCGCAGGCAGCAGATGCCCCGCACCAGCAGGTCGATCTCGACGCCGGCGTTGGACGCCTCGTAGAGCGCCTGGATCACCTCGGCGTCGACGAGGGCGTTCATCTTCGCCAGGATCCGGGCCGGCCGCCCCTCCCGGGCGTGCGCCGTCTCGCGGCGGATGGACTCGAGCACCCAGGGACGCAGCGCCGTCGGGGCCACGATCAACTGCCGGAACCGGTCCGGGTAGGCGAAGCCGGTGAGCACGTTGAAGAGGTCGGTGAGGTCGGCGCCGAGGTCGTAGCGCGCCGAGAAGAGCCCGAAATCGGTGTAGGTCCGCGCGGTCTTGGCGGCATAGTTCCCGGTGCCGATGTGCACGTAGCGCCGGATGGCGTTGCCCTCGCGCCGGACCACCAGGATCACCTTGGCGTGGGTCTTGAGCCCGGCCACGCCGTAGCTGACGTGAACGCCCACGTCCTCGAGCCGCTTGGCCCAGGTGATGTTGCTCTCCTCGTCGAAGCGGGCCCGCAGCTCGATCAGCACCGCGACCTGCTTGCCCCGTTCGGCGGCCTGCTGCAGCAGCCGGGCGATGGCGGAGTCGGCGCCGATCCGGTAGAGGGTCAGCTTGATGGCGAGCACGTCGGGGTCTTCCGTGGCCGCCTGGATGAACTTCTCCACCGAGGCGCCGAAGCTCTCGTACGGGTGGTGGACCAGGACGTCGCCCTCGCGGATGACCTCGAAGATGGAGCGACCGCCCGCGAAGCGGGGCGGCACCACCGGAACGACGGGCGGGTCGCGCAGCTCCGGCAGCTCCAGCCCGGCGAGGCCCCACAGCTCGGCCGCGTCGAGCAGTCCCGCCACTTCGTAGACATCGTCGGCGCCAAGACGGACCCCGTCCTCTTCCTGCTCCTCGTTGAACTCCTCGAGGAGCAGGTTCCGGAGCGAGTCAGGCATCGCCGGGTGCACCTCGATCCGCACCACCTCGGCGAAGCGCCGGTTCCGGACTTCCTCCTGGATCAGGCTGAGGAGGTCTTCCGCGTCGTCGTCCTGGTCGATCTCCAGATCGGTGTTGCGAGAGATCCGGAAGAGATGCCGCCCCAGGATCTCGACGCCCGGGAAGAGGGTCTCGAGGTGCAGCCCGATCACCAGTTCGAGGGGCACGAACCGGTTGGCGCCCGGGAGGGGCACCCAGCGGGGCAGGATCTTCGGCACCTTGACCCGGGCGAACCGCTCGTCGCCGGCGTCGTCCCGAAGCACCACCGCGAACGACAGGCTGAGGTTCGAGATGTACGGGAAGGGATGGGCCGGGTCTACCGCGAGGGGCGTCAGCACCGGGAAGATGTTGTCGGCGAAGTGGCGCCTGAGGTGTTCGCGGTCGGCATCCGAGAGCCGGACCTCGTCCAGCACCAGGTCGACGCCGCCCGCCGCGAGCGCCGGCAGGACCTCGTCGAGGAGACAGCGGGAGTGCTGGTCGATCATCTCCCGCACCACTTCGCGGATGCGGCGGAGCTGCTCCTCCGGGGTCATGCCGTCCGGGGTGCGTTCCGCGAGGTGGGCAGCCACCTGCTCCTTGAGCCCGGCCACCCGCACCTGGAAGAACTCGTCGAGGTTGGAGGCGAAGATCGCCAGGAACTTGAGGCGCTCGAGGAGCGGCGTTCGGGGGTCCCTCGCCTCGTGGAGCACCCGGCGGTTGAACTCCAGCCAGGCCAGCTCCCGGTTCAGGAAGAGGGTCGGGCTCCGGAGATCGGTCAGGAGGGGGGCGAGGTCGGTCATCGCAGCAAATCTACGGTGCCGATGTCACGGTGGGGATTCGGCAGCCGAAGAAAGACCGAAGCTGGACGGTTGGGCGCTTGGGCGGTTGAACTCCCCCCGCCGGCCCAGCCGCCTAACCGCCTAAACCGCCGACAATCACCCCGCCGCCGAGGAGCCGGTCCCCGGGGCCGTAAAGCACCCCCGACTGGCCCGGCGTAATCGCCCGGGCAGGCTCCAGGAGCCGCAGCGCCAGGCGGCCTGGCCCGGCCGATCCGACCACGGCAGGGACGGCCCGGGCCCGGTAGCGGACCTGGACCTCGCAATGGTCCCCCGCGCCCAGCGAATCAGCCAGCCAGTTGACCTCCTCCAGCGCCACCGACCACCCCTCAAGCTCCTCGGCACCACCGACCACGACCTCACGGGTCTCGGGGCGGATTCCCAGCACGTAAAGGGGCAGGGAGCGGCCGCCCGGGAGCCCCCGGCGCTGGCCGACGGTGTACCGGGCGAAACCCTGGTGCTCGCCGACGACCTCCCCCCGGGTGGTCACCAGGGGCCCGGGACTCAGGGCCGGGGCGTCGGCAGGGAGGTGGCGTTCGAGCACCGAGGCGTAGTCGTCGTTCGGGACGAAGCAGATCTCGACCGACTCCTCCTTGTCCGCGGTCGCGAGGCCCAG
>DASWBQ010000145.1:0-1953 GCA_036390535.1 Gemmatimonadales bacterium
CGACTTACATTGCATCATGCCCCCCGACGCCGACCCCGCCCGGCGGCTCGCCCAGATCGCCCACGAGCTGAACAACCCGCTCGCGGCGATCCTGGCGTTCACGCAGGACCTGCTGCAGGCCGACCCATCGCCGGAGCAGCGGGAGGCGCTGCAGGTGATCGCCGAGCAGGCGCGGCGGGCCCGCCAGCTGGTGCAGGGGCTGCTGGCCGAGGCGCGGACCGATGCGACGGCCGCCCCGGTGGTGGTGCACCCGCGCGAGCTGGCGGACCGGGTGCGGCGGGTGTTCGACCGGCTCTGCCGGGAGCGGGGGCAGACGCTGGTCTTCTCGGCTCCGGAGACGCTGCCGCCGATCGAGGGGAACGGGGTGGCGCTGGAACAGGCGCTCGGCAACCTCCTCCAGAACGCCAGCCAGGCGACGCCGCCAGGGGGAGCGGTGGCGCTCACCTGCCGGCAGCGCGGCCGCCTGGTGGAGTTCGTGGTGCGCGACACCGGGGCCGGGATTCCCGCCGAGCATCTGGCCAGCATCTTCACCCCCTTCTTCACCACCAAGGGCGCCGGCGAGGGCACCGGGCTCGGGCTCTCGGTGGCGCAGGAGATCGTGCACCGCCACCGGGGCACGCTGATGGCGGAGAACGTGCCCGACGCCGAGGGGGGCGGCGCGCAGTTCGTGATCGCGATCCCGTTCGATCGGCGCACCCGGGAACGGGACCCGGGCCGGGTGCTCCTGGTCGAGGACGACGCCGACCTGCGCCGGGCCCTGGCCCGGTACCTGGCCCGGCGGGGGTGGACGGTGGAAGAGGCGTCTGACGGTGCCGCGGCGATCGAGGCACTGGGCCGCGGCGGGTACGACGTCGTGGTGAGCGATGCCCGGCTGCCGGGGACGACCGGCATGACGCTCCACGACCAGATGACCCCGGGACCGCGATTCGTGCTGATCAGCGGCGACGCCGGGAGTCCGGAAATCGAGGCGTTCCGGGAGCGGACGGGGGTGGCAGTGCTGCAGAAGCCGTTCGAGCTGGAGGCGTTGGCGGCGGCGGTGAGGGGGCGGGATAGGGCGGGCTAGGGCGGGAGAGGGCGGGAGAGGGCGGGAATACCAACGGCGGGAATGACATCTCACCGTTTCACTTTTCACTTTTCACTTTTCACCTCACGCTCCCATTGGCTCTCCTCGGGTACGCACTGGCCGTCGTCATCGGCATCTCGCTGGGGCTCCTGGGTGGCGGCGGGGCGATCCTGACGGTGCCGGTCCTCGTCTACGTGATGGGGATCGGGGTGAAGCAGGCGGTGCCGACGAGCCTGGTCATCGTGGGGCTCACCAGCTTCATCGGGATGCTCCGGCACCGGACGGCGGGCACCGTCGACGCCCGTGCTGCCATCACCTTCGGGCCCGCCGCGATCCTCGGATCGCTGATCGGCACCCGCGCCGCCCTTCTGGTGAGCCCACAGGTGCAGCTCACGGTGTTCGCGGTGGTGCTGCTGGCCGCTGCGACGATGATGCTCCGGCCCCGACGGGAACCCCTTCATCCGGCGCCGACCCGCCGTCCCCTGCCGCTGATCCTCCTCCTCGGGACCGGGGTCGGATTCCTGACCGGGTTCGTCGGGGTCGGGGGCGGCTTCATGTACGTCCCTGCCCTGACCCTTCTCGCCGGGCTCGACATGAAGACGGCGGTGGGGACGTCGCTCGCCCTGATCGTGCTCAGTTCGGCGGCCGGCGTCGTCGGCTACCTCGGCCAGGTCCACTTCGACTGGGTGCTGGTCGGCGTCTTTGCGGGCCTGGCGTTCATCGGGGTGCAGATCGGGAGCATGCTGGTGCCGAAGGTGCCGCAGGAACGACTCCGGAAGTGGTTTGCGGTGCTGCTGCTGGTGATGGGGGTGGTGGTGCTGCTGAAGAGATGAGAGTCGAGAGTCGAGAGTAGAGAGTCGAGAGTCGAGAGTAGAGAGTAGAGAGTAGAG
>DASWBQ010000146.1:0-2392 GCA_036390535.1 Gemmatimonadales bacterium
TCGGGCGGGGCCTCCCGGGCCGGAAGAATCCTTCGGCCCAGCGTTGCCCGGAAGCCGAGCCACAGGCCGAGGGCTCCGATCGCCACCGCTCCGCCCACCAGGAAGAGCTCGGTGGAGCCGTGCGGCATCTCGACCGTGAGGAACTGCCGCGCCGCCGCCGTCACGGGCTCGAGCCAGTGGTCCAGGAGGTGGCTCCCGCCGGCGAATGCCGGCAGGTTGAGCGCCCCGCCCACCGCGCTCAGCACCCCGAGCACTACCAGCGGCCCGGTCATGATCCAGGGCGCCTCGTGCAGGTGGCCCCGCTCCCGTTCGCCGGTGCGGTTCTCGCCCAGGAAGGTCATGGCGATGAGCCGGGCCATGTAGAACGCGGTCAGCAGCGCGGCCGCCACCCCCATGCCGTAGAAGACGTAGTAGATCGGGGTATCGGCCCCGCGGGCGAAGGCCGCGGCCAGGATCTCGTCCTTGGAGAAGAACCCGGAGAACGGCGGGATGCCGGCGATGGCGAGGGTCGCGATCAGCATCAGCCAGAAGGTCACCGGCATGTAGCGCTTGAGGCCGCCCATGTTCCGCATGTCCTGGGCGTCCTCGTGCGAGTGGGTGGCGTGGTAGGCGTGATGCATCGCGTGGATCACGCTGCCGGAGCCGAGGAAGAGGAGGGCCTTGAAGAACGCGTGGGTCACCAGGTGGAAGACCCCCGCCACGTAGGCGCCCGTCCCGACGCCCAGGAACATGTAGCCCAGCTGGGACACGGTCGAGTAGGCGAGAACCTTCTTGATGTCGTACTGCCGCAGGCCGATGGTCGCGGCGAAGAGGGCGGTCAGCGCGCCCACCCCCGCCACCACCAGCTGGGCGGTCGGGGCCATGGCGAAGAGCACGTTCGACCGGGCCACCAGGTAGACGCCGGCCGTCACCATCGTGGCCGCGTGGATCAGGGCGGAGACCGGCGTCGGGCCGGCCATCGCGTCCGGCAGCCAGGTGTAGAGCGGGATCTGGGCGGACTTGCCGGTGGCGCCGAGGAACAGCAGCAGGGTGATCGCCGTGACGGTCGCCCCACCCGGCACCAGCAGCTCGGGGGCCCGCTCGGCGATCCCGACGAAGCTGAGGGTCCCGAGCGCGTTCCAGGTGATGAACATCGCCACCAGGGCGCCGAAGTCGCCGATCCGGTTGACGATGAAGGCCTTCTTGCCGGCGTCGGCGTTGGCCTTGTCCCCGTACCAGAAGCCGATCAGCAGGTAGGAGCAGAGGCCGACCCCTTCCCAGCCGATGAACAGCATCGGCAGGTTCGCCCCGAGCACCAGGGTCAGCATGAAGGCGATGAAGAGGTTGAGATACGCGAAGTAGCGCGCGTATCCCGGGTCGCTCCTCATGTAGCCGACCGAGAAGAGGTGAATCAGGCTGCCCACCCCGGTCACCACCAGCAGCATCACCAGGGAGAGCTGGTCCACCTGGAGGGCCGCCTCGACGGTGAGGTTGCCGACCGGCATCCACTCCCAGAGGGGGACGATGACCGGCGCCTCGAGGTGCGCGCCCAGCGCCTGGAAGAAGGCGGCCAGCGTCACCCCGAAGGCGGCGATCACGGTCGCCGGCCCGATCACGGACACCGCGCGCTTGGCGTCGGGACGGCGGAGCGCCAGGGCCCCGTTGACGAGGAAGCCGAGGAACGGCAGCAGGATGGTGAGCCAGATCAGCCCGATCGCCCCGGCCGGGGCGGCGGCTCCTTCGGCGGCGGGCGCGAGCACAGCCAGCACGGTCGGCATCGTCATCCCCGCAGCAGGTTGATCTGGTTGAGGTCCACCGACTGGCGCTGCCGGAACACGGCCAGGATGATGGCCAGGCCGACAGCGGCCTCCGCGGCGGCCACGGTCATCACGAAGAAGACCATGACCTGGCCGCTGAGCCCGTGGTATTGCGCCAGGGCGACGAAGCTGAGGTTCACCGCGTTGAGCATCAGCTCGACGCACATGAACAGCACGATGGCGTTCCGGCGGATCACCACGCCGGCCACGCCGATGGCGAAGAGGATCGCCGACAGGGTCAGGGATTGCGCCAGGAGCATCAGAGCTTCCGCTTGGCCAGGACCACCGCCCCGACGGCGGCCGTCAGCAGCAGGACAGAGGTGATCTCGAAGGGCACCAGGTAGTCGGTGAACAGCGGCACCGCGATCGCGCCGACCACGCCCCGCTCCGCGGTCGCCTGCGCCGCCGCCTGGCCCGCCGGCAGGGTCACCGCCGGGTCCGCCCAGGGGCTCGCCCCGGCGGCCTCCATCGCCAGCCGCTGGGGGGTGTACCAGCGCATCGCCACCAGCGGCGTGGCCACTGCCGTCACCAGGGCGGCCGCCACCAGCCATGCCGGCCAGCGCCGGAGGTCGCCGGTGTCGTGGGTGAGGTTGAGC
>DASWBQ010000147.1:0-3469 GCA_036390535.1 Gemmatimonadales bacterium
ATCGCGGACGAGGCCCAGCAGCCGGTGCGTCACCGTCACCACCCGCTCGCCGCTCCCCGCCACCTCGAGCCGGAACCGGCCTTCAGCATCGGAGACCGCCGTGTCCCTCACGCCAGGGACGGACACCCGGGCCCCAACCAGCGGCCCGTTGCTCAGGCTGTCGTGCAGCTCGCCCACCAGGATGGCCGGCGGACCCAGCGTGGCGGGAACGGCCGCGCCCCGAGGCATCACCTCCGCTCGCCCCGCCGTCTCCAGGTACCCGAGGAGCGAATCGCGCCCGGTCGGCATGCCGGTCTTGCGATCGACCACGAGGGCCACGGAGGGGGTGCGGATCCACCAGTCGTCCACGATCCAAGCCCCGCTCGGCAACCGCCGGAAATTCACCCGACCCCCGGCCGCCGAGCGGGCGGCCGCGCCAGCCAGGCCGGTATACCGGTATTCCAGAAACCGCAGTTCCCGGGAGGCCCGGTCGATCCAGAGCACACCGTCGATGTCCGTCACCTCCCGCGTGTCCACCGGACGGAAGCCCAGGCCGACGACCCCCGGCTGGTCACGCGGCCCCGGCACGGCGCGGAAACAGTGGGTGGAGAGAAAGGCCTCCGAGGTCAGGAGGGCCGCGTCGGGCCCGGCGTAGAACTCCAGGATGCCGCGGCGGGTCACGAAGCCGCTCCGGGCCAGCACCTCGGGGGAGACGGTTACGAAGGGCACCCCGGTGGTGACGCGGTCCGTCAGCAGGTCCTCCCGGACCAGGGCGTGCTGGCGATCGAGGCGACGCTCCCAGGTCCGGCCACGAACCACCACCAGATCTCCTTCCTGGGTGATCCTGGTGGCGACGAGCGCCTTTTGGATCTCCTCCCAGAGCGCCGCGACCTCGGGCCCCACCCCGCCCTCCGCCTCGCTGGCGCAGCTGGCCACGACCCGGGTCTCGAGTTCGGGCAGCTCGAACGGGTTCGCCTCCAGGGACACCTCCCGGCGGCTTGATTCCCCTGCGGCGGACAGCCACTCGGAATCGTGGCCGCGATACCCGATGCCGTCCACCTTGAGCCGCCAGCGCCCGGGCCCGGGGGCCTTGAGGACGATCCGGCCCGCGTCGCTGGCGAGCCCCTGGGCGCGGCTCCGGCCAGCGGAGTCAACCAGGCGGACGATCGCGCCCGCAACGGGCGCGCCAGCGCCGGCATCCCGCACCCGGACTTCGATGGACTGCGCCGCCAGCGTCCCGGCCGCGAGAAGCGGGAGGGCGGCCGCCGCCGTTAGTTTCGGGACATGTTCGAGTACTCGATCGAGGCCACGGTGGGGGCAGCGCGCGCGGGCGCCCTGGTCCTCCCGACGGGCGTGGTGCGCACGCCGGCCTTCATGCCGGTCGGGACCCACGGCGCCGTGCGGGGCCTCCACCCGGCCGAGGTCGAGCGGGCCGGCGCGCAGATCGTGCTGGGCAACACCTACCATCTGCACCTCCGGCCGGGCGAGGACGTGGTCCGTGCGATGGGAGGCCTGCACCGTTTCACCACCTGGCCAAGACCGATGCTGACCGACTCCGGCGGCTTCCAGGTGTTCTCGCTGCAGGGCCTCCGCAAAGTTACCGAGGAGGGTGTCGAGTTCGTCAGCCACATCGACGGCAGCGTCCGCCAGCTGACCCCCGAGAAGTCGATGGAGGTCCAGTGGGCGCTGGGGGCCGACATCGCGATGGCGTTCGACCATGTCGTCCCCGGCGGTTCGACCCACGAGCACGCCGAGGAGGGGATGGAGCGGACGCTGAGGTGGCTGGATAGGTGCCGGGAGCGCCATGAGGCGATCGCGACGGACAGACGGGCAGACGGGCAGACGGGCAGCGCGCTCTCCGCCCGTCCGCCCGTCCACCCCTCCGCCCGTCAGACGTTGTGGCCCATCATCCAGGGCGGCACCCACGAGGACCTCCGGCTCCGTTCGCTCGACGGGACGCTGGCCCGGGGACCCTGGACCGGGATCGCCATCGGCGGTCTCTCCGTGGGCGAGCCCAAGCCGGTGATGCACCGGATCCTCGAGGACCTCGTCCCGGCCATCCCGGCCGAGGTCCCGCGTTATCTTATGGGCGTCGGGTTCCCGGAGGATCTGGTCGAGGGAATCGCCCGCGGCGTGGACCTGTTCGACTGCGTCGCCGCCACCCGCAACGGGCGGCACGGCAGCGCCTGGACGATGTCCGGCCGGGTCAACGTCCGGAACGCCGGCAACCGGACCTCGGACGCTCCGCTGGATCCCGACTGCGACTGCGAGACCTGCGCCCGGTTCTCCCTGGGCTACCTGCGCCACCTCTTCGTTGCGCAGGAGATGCTCGGGCTCCGGCTGGTCTCGCTTCATAACATCCGCTTCCTGCTCCGGGTCACCGAATTGGCGCGGGCAGCGATCCTGGACGGCAGTTTCGCGCGGTGGAGCCACGACTGGCTGCGCCGCTATCACGGACACGAGGCCTGACATGACCGCACCCGCCCTCTTCGCCCTCCTCGCCCCGCCGCCCGAAGGCGGCAGTGGCGGCCTGATGATCCTCCTCTTCCAGATCGCCGCGATCGGCGCGGTGTTCTACTTCCTGATCATCCGGCCGCAGGGCCAGGCCAGGAAGAAGCACCAGGCGCTCCTGGCCGGGCTGAAGAAGGGCGACGACATCATGACTGCCGGAGGGATCATCGGGAAGGTGAAGGACATCAAGGACAACCGGATCATGGTCGAGAGCGGCACCGCCACCCTGGTGGTGGAGCGCGCCCGGATCATCCAGGTGGGCGACGCGGTGGCCCCGGGGCAGTAGATGGCCCTGCTGAATCTCCATCTCCTGGGATCGCCGGTGCTCCGCCAGCAGAGCGCCGAGGTCACCGCCTTCGACGACGAGCTGCGGCAGTTCATCGACGACCTGTTCGAGACGATGGACACCGCGCGGGGGGCTGGCCTGGCGGCCAACCAGGTCGGGGTCGCCAAGCGGGTCGCGGTGGTGGATGCGGATGGGCACCGGTTCGCGATGGTCAACCCGGTGATCCGGCTCCGGGAAGGTTCCGTCAGGGGAGAAGAGGGCTGCCTGTCGATCCCCGAGATGTACGCGGACGTCACCCGGGCCGAGCGGATCGTGGTCGAGGCTTTCGACCGCGACGGGAATCCCTGGTCCCAGGAACTGTCGGGCTACGCCGCGCGGGCAGTGCAGCACGAGATCGACCACCTCGACGGGGTCCTCTACATCGACCACCTGAGCCCGCTCAAGCGCGGATTGCTGGTGGCCCGTTACCGCAAGGACAACCGCGGCGAAGGCCACATCAAGGTGCTGAAGCCGGCGACCGCCGGCGGCTGATCCGATGCGCATCGTCTTCTTCGGGACCCCCGCCTTTGCGGTCCCGAGCCTCCGGGCGCTCCTCGACGAGGGTGCCGAGGTCGTGGCCGTCGTCACTCAGCCCGACAAGCCCCAGGGCCGGTCCCGCTCGGTCCTGGTTTCTCCGCCGGTGAAGGAACTGGC
>DASWBQ010000148.1:0-5257 GCA_036390535.1 Gemmatimonadales bacterium
GAACTCGGCCTCAGCGGTCCCGTCCAGCAGCTCTGCCAGCTGAGCAAGGGGCTGGTGCTCGTGACCGGGCCCACGGGGTCGGGCAAGTCCACCACCCTCGCCGCGTTGATCGACCTGGTCAACCGCAGCCGGACCGACCACATCCTCACCATCGAGGACCCGATCGAGTTCGTGCACCAGGGGAAGCGGGCCCTGATTACCCAGCGCCAGGTGGGCTTGCACACCAACTCGTTCGCCAGCGCCTTGCGGGCGGCGCTGCGGGAAGACCCGGACGTCGTCCTGGTGGGCGAGCTGCGTGACCTGGAGACGATCTCGATCGCCCTCGAGACCGCGGAAACCGGCCACCTGGTCTTCGGGACCCTGCACACGACTACCGCGGCGGGCACGATCGACCGGATCATCGACCAGTTCCCGCACGAGCAGCAGGCCCAGGTCCGGGTGATGCTCTCCGAGACCCTGCGAGGGGTGGTGAGCCAGGTCCTCTGCCGGAAGGTCGGCGGCGGGCGGGTGGCCGCGCGGGAGGTGCTCCTCTCGATTCCCGCCATTTCGAACCTGATCCGCGAAGGGAAGACCTTCCAGATCCCGTCCATCGTGCAGACCAATCGCCGCGCCGGCATGATCACCATGAACGATGCCCTCCTCGACCTCGTCGAAAGCGGACAGGTCCAGCCCCGGGAGGCATGGCTCAAGTCCGCGGACAAGAACGGGCTGGCGACCCTCCTCAAGGCCCGCGGGCACGACCTCGATACCACGGCGGAGCCGTGATCCCGCCGCCGATCCTGGTCCTGGTGGAGCCCCAGGACCTCGTCAACATCGCCTCGGCCTTCCGGATCGCGAAGAACTTCGGGATCGAGACGGTGCGGCTGGTCCGTCCCCGGGAGTTCGACGCCTGGCGCATCGAGGGCATCGCCCACAACACCGCCGATCTCCTGGAACGGTCCCGGATCGTCGACGCGCTCGACGACGCGCTGGCCGATGTCACCTGGGCGGTGGCCTTGACGGCCCGTGGGCGGCGCGAGAAGCGGACGGTACTCCGCCCCCGTCCGGCCGCCGAGGCCCTGGCCCGGCACGCGGCGGATGGCCCGGTCGCCTTCGTGGTCGGACGGGAGGACAAGGGGCTCTCCAACGATGACCTCGACCGCTGTCAGGCGTTGGTCACGATCCCGACCAGCCCGGCCCACACGTCCCTCAACCTGGCCCAGGCGATCTGCGTCATGGCGTGGGAGTCGTGGATGGCGCGGACCGGCGGGGACCGTCCTCTGAAGCCGCCCAAGCGCCGGGCCGGCGCCGCCACCGGCGAGCAGTACCAGCGGCTCTTCGCCGACTGGGCCGCGATGCTGGACCGGATCGAGTTCCTCAAGACCCGGCAGCCGGACATCGTGATGCGCTCCATCCGGGAGGCGCTCTTCCGCGCCGAGTTCGACGGCCGCGAGGCGACCCTGCTCCGGGCCATCGCCCTGGAGGTGGTACGGTACCTCGACCGGACGGCGCCGAAGGCGCCGGACCGACTGACCGTCTGACCGTCTGACGGTCCGGCCTCCCTTCACCTAACTAGCCCACCGGTCTATTTTTACGCGTCTCCTGCCGGACATTCCCGGTGGGACCCTCCTCACATCAGAGGCCACGGCAGGTCAGGCATGCGAAAGCTCGCGGTGCTCGGTACCTTCGCGGCGGTCGCGCTCGGCGCGGGCTTGTTCGCGTCCACGCGTCCGACCACGGCCCAGGAACAGGGGCCGGCGGCCCCCGATTCGACGGCGGCGCCGACCCTCTCCGTCGCCGACTCGGCCGCGCTGCGCGGGCCGCGGCAGCCGATCTTCTTCCGGCATGACCGCCATGCCGGCCAGTACAAGATCGACTGCCAGTACTGCCACTACTCGGTCACGGTCGCCTCGGAGCCTGGCATTCCCAGCGTGGCGACCTGCATGGGATGCCACCTGGTGGTCGGCGGCGCGGACGAATCCCAGAAGGCCGAGATCAAGAAGCTGCGGCAGTTCTGGGCCGACAAGGACAAGCCTGAGGCGCCCCGCCTCGAGTGGGTCAGGATTCATACCCTCGCCCGGCACGCCCACTTCCCCCACCAGCGGCATGTGAAGAACATGGGCGTCAAGGCCTGCGGCGCCTGCCACGGCGACGTGGCCCGCATGCCCCAGGTCTGGGAAGTGAACAACGTCAACAACATGGGCTTCTGCATCACCTGCCACGTGGAGCGGAAGGTCGCGCGCGACTGCTCCACCTGCCACTACTGAGCGGGGGCCCGGGATGAGCGATCCGCGAGAGACTCGGGAAGGCGCCTCGATGTCGCACCAGACGGACGGGAAGATGAACCGGCGGAAGTTCCTGCAGGTGGTCGGCGTGACCGGGACGGGCGCCGCCGCGCTGTCGGGCTGCTCCACCGAAAAGGTCGAGAAGCTGGTGCCCTACCTGGTGCAGTCCGAAGACCAGGTGCCCGGCATTCCCACGGTCTATGCCAGCACCTGCACCGAGTGCTCGGCGGGATGCGGCCTCCATGTGGTAACCCGCGAGGCGCGGGCGGTGAAGCTCGAGGGCAACCCCGAGCACCCCGTGAACCGGGGCACCCTCTGTTCCCGCGGGCAGGCGGCCCTCCAGGGGCTCTACAATCCCGGGCGGCTGAAGGGGCCGATGGTCCGCAATGGCGGGGCCTTCGAGGCGATCACGTGGGATGACGCCATCGCCCGGCTCGCGGACAAGTTGGGCGCGGCCGGTGGCAAGGTGGCGGCGCTGAGCGGCGCGGGCCGGGGCACCTTCAGCGACCTCCTGGCGGCGTGGACGTCGGCCCTTGGGGGCCGGGTGGTGCGCTGGGAGCCGTTCGGGCACGAGGCGATGCGGGCCGCCAACCGGCAGGTGTTCGGGCGCGACGAGCTGCCGTGGTACGACTTCGCGGCCGCGGACTACATCCTCTCCTTCGGGGCCGAGTTCCTCGAGACCTGGCTGTCACCGGTGGAGCAGCAGCGCGGCTACGCGGCGTCACACGGCTTCCACGGCGGGATGGCGAAGTGCGTGTATGTCGGACCGCGGCGGTCGCTGACCGGCCTCAACGCCGACGAGTGGCACCCGATCGCCCCCGGTTCCGAGGCCGCCCTCGCCCTGGCGATGGCCCACGTGATCCTCGCCGAGCGGACCTCCGCTCCGGCGGATGCCTCCGCCCTCCGGGCCCAGCTGGCAGCCTGGACCCCGGAGAAGGCGGCCGCGGCGACCGGCCTGTCGGCCGAGGCGATCACCCACCTGGCTCGGGAGTTCGCTTCCGCTGGGAACGGCCTGGCGGTCGCCGGCGGCATCTCGGCGCAGCACCGCGGGGCGGTCGAGGCCTGTGCGGCGGTGAACCTGCTCAACTACGTGGCCGGCAACGTCGGCCGGACGGTCCGCTTCGGGCAGGACCTGCAGTCGGGCGATGGCTGGGCCGGAGTGCAGGCGCTGCAGCGCGCCATGGAGGCCGGCGAGGTCGCGGTGCTGATCGTGCACGAGGCCAACCCGGTCTACGCCCTTCCCAGGGCGGGCAAGTTCGCCGACGCCCTGGCCAAGGTGCCGTTCAAGGTCTCGACGTCGCCCTTCCTGGACGAGACGTCGGCCGCCTGTGACCTGCTCCTGCCCGGTCACCACGCGCTGGAGCGCTGGGACGACCTGGCGCCACGCGCCGGGGTCCGGTCGCTGATGCAGCCGGTCATGGAGCCGGTCTTCTCGACCATGGCGACCGGCGATCTGCTGCTCAAGGTGGCCCGGAAGGCGGGTGGGGCGCTGGCCGGGTTCACGGCGCCGACCTTCGAGGCCCACCTGATGGAGGCCTGGGCCGGCCTGGCGCGGGCGCGCGGCGCGAACCCCGCCGGCTTCTGGCGCGAGTCGCTGGCCCGGGGCGGGGTCTTCGAGGAGGTGCCGGCTGAGGGAGCGGGCCTCGCCCCCGAGGCCTCCGCCACCTTCACGGCGCCATCGTTCGACGGCGACGGGGAGTTCACCCTGGTCGCCTATCCCTCGCCGATGTACTACGACGGACGCGGGGCCAACCGGCCCTGGCTGCTGGAGAACCCCGACCCCGTCACCAAGGTGACCTGGCAGAGCTGGGTCGAGGTGCACCCCGAGACGGCCCGGGCGCTCGACGTGCGCGAGGGCGAGGTGCTTCGCCTGTCGTCGCCCCACGGCTC
This sequence comes from Gemmatimonadales bacterium, assembly GCA_036390535.1. Lineage (GTDB taxonomy): Bacteria > Gemmatimonadota > Gemmatimonadetes > Gemmatimonadales > GWC2-71-9 > SZUA-320. Next base: position 4,155 of record DASWBQ010000148.1, read on the forward strand.
GATCGAGGTGCCGGTGTACGTGTACGCCGGCCTCCGGCGGGACGTCCTCGCCGTGCCGCTCGGTCTCGGGCACACCGAGTTCGGGCAGTTCGCGACCGGTCGCGGCGCCAATGCCCTCGACCTGCTGGGAGGCGAGGGCGAGACCTGCCTCCCGTACACCGGCACCCGGGTCACCGTTACCCGGACCCGCGGCCACGTGTCGCTGGCCAAGACCGAGGGCAATCCCCGGCAGCTCGGCCGGGGCATCGTGGAGACGATTCCGCTGGGGTATGCCGCCCGGGGGATGACCCTCGCCCAGGCCCACGAGGCCGAGGGGCACGGCGCCCACGAGATCAACACCGAGCCGGAACTCGAGGCGATCGCCGGGTTCCGCGAAGCCCAGATCGAGAAGCAGAAATTCGGCGGCTACGCGGACCAGCACCCGAAATGGGCGCTGGCGGTCGACCTGTCGCGCTGCACCGGCTGCTCGGCGTGCGTGACGGCCTGCTACGCCGAAAACAACATTCCCTACGTCGGCGAGGCGGACGTCCAGCTCGGCCGGGAGATGTCCTGGCTCCGGATCGAGCGGTACTGGGAGGGCGGGGAGGACGGCGAGCCGCCCGAGGCCCGGTTCATCCCGGTCATGTGCCAGCACTGCGACAACGCCCCCTGCGAGCCGGTCTGCCCGGTCTATGCCTCGTACCACACCCCGGACGGCCTCAACGGCCAGGTCTACAACCGCTGTGTCGGGACCCGCTACTGCAGCAACAACTGTCCCTACAAGGTGCGGTACTTCAACTGGTACGCCTACGCGAAAAAGGCCTTCCCCGAGCCGCTCAACCTCCAGCTCAACCCGGAGGTCACGGTTCGGGCCCGCGGGGTGATGGAGAAGTGCACCTTCTGCGTCCAGCGGATCCGGGCCGCCCAGCACCAGGCCAAGCTGGGAGACCGGGAGGTCCTCGACGGGGACGTCGTGACCGCCTGCGCCCAGGCCTGTCCGTCGGGCGCCATCACCTTCGGCAACATCAAGGATCCCGCCAGCCGGGTCGCCCGCGCGGCGGCGGATCCCCGCGGCTACCACGTCCTCGAGGAGATCAATGTGCGGCCCTCGGTGACCTACCTGG
>DASWBQ010000149.1:0-4244 GCA_036390535.1 Gemmatimonadales bacterium
GGCCGAGCACGGGGTCGGGCTCGAGTGCGGCAGCAAGCCCGAGCTCCAGGCGGTCCTCGGGTTGGGCGAGCGGACCGACCACCTGATCGTCTGCAACGGCTACAAGGACGAGGAGTTCATGCGCCTCGCCCTGATGGGGCAACGCCTCGGGCACCAGGTGTTCATCGTCCTGGAGCAGCTGGGCGAGCTCGACGACGTCCTCCGGGTGGCCGAGGAGATGGGGGTCACGCCGACCCTCGGGGTCCGGATCAAGCTCGCCACCGAAGGCTCGGGCCGGTGGGCCAAGAGCGGGGGAGAGCGTTCCAAGTTCGGCCTCAGCGCCCCCCAGCTGCTCCGCCTCCTCGAGCAGCTCCAGGCCCGGGGCCGGGCCGACTGCCTCAAGCTGGTCCATTTCCATCTCGGCAGCCAGATCACCGACATCCGCCACATCAAGGCAGGTCTCGAGGAGATCGGCCGGTACTACGTCGAGATCCGGGAGATGGGCTTCGACCTCCAGTACGTCGACGTCGGCGGCGGGCTGGGCGTCGACTACGATGGCTCGCGGTCCACCCGCCCGGCCAGCATGAATTACACCCTCCGCGAATACGCCGACGACGTGGTCTATCTGCTGGGGAACATCTGCCGGCAGAACGGGATGCCGATGCCCAACCTGATCACCGAATCGGGTCGGGCGCTGACGGCGCACCACTCCCTTCTGCTGGTCAACGTGACCGACGTCGAGGCGATGGCCGAGACCCGGCTGCCGCCCCTTCGCGAGGATCCGCCGGCGGTGCTGGTCGAGTTGAAGGAGAACCTCGAGGCCCTCACCCTGGACCGGGTGGAGGAGGCCTTCCACGACGCGGTCTTCGCCAAGGAGCGGCTCCAGGAGCTGTTCGCCAGCGATGCGATCACCCTCCGTGACATGGCGGACATCGAGGACTATTACCTGGCGACCCTGAACGCGATCGCCGCGCTGATCGCGCCGGACCGGGGAGCCTACCCCGAAATCACCGGGCACATCGAAGCCGCCCTGGTGGACCGCTACTTCTGCAACTTCTCCGTCTTTCAGTCGCTGCCGGACAACTGGGCCATCGACCAGCTGTTCCCGATCCTCCCGATCCACCGGCTCGACGAGCCGCCCAGCCGCCGGGGCACGCTGCAGGACATCACCTGCGACTCCGACGGGGTGATCGACCGGTTCGCCGGCGGCCGCCGCGGGAAGCCCGCGCTCGAGCTGCATCCCTGGCGGGACGGCGAACCCTACGTCCTCGGGATCTTCCTGACCGGCGCCTATCAGGAGATCCTCGGCGACCTCCACAATCTGTTCGGCGACACCAACGCCGTGCACGTCAAGCTCATCAACGGCGGGTACGAGATCACCGACCTGGTGGAGGGCGACACGGTCACCGAAGTGCTCAACTACGTCCAGTTCAAGGGCACCGACCTGATCGCCAACTTCCGGCGCAAGGTGGCGGCGTCGGCCGGCCTCAGCCGGCAGGACGCCAACGCCTTCATCGCCGACTACCTGGCCGGGCTCGAAGGGTACACCTACCTCGAGGGGGACGTCCCGGTGGAGTGGGAGCCGGGCAAGCCGTGAGTCATGAGTCGAGAGACCCCGGGGACAACGCATCAGGGCCGGCGTGGCGCCGGCCCTGATGGTTCAGATCCTCCTGGTGAGCCTCTCGACTCACGACTCACCACTCTCGCCTTACTTGCGGCTCTTCATCGGGACGAAGGCCCGCTCGTCGTACCCGGTGTAGATCTGGCGGGGCCGGGCGATCTTCTGGTCCTTGTCCTTGAGCATCTCCTCCCACTGGGCCAGCCAGCCCGGCAGGCGCCCCACCGCGAACAGCACCGTGAAGTAGTCGGTCGGGTAGCCCATAGCCTGGTAGATCAGGCCGGAGTAGAAGTCGACGTTCGGGTACAGCTTCCGCTTGATGAAGTACTCGTCCTCGAGGGCGATCCGCTCCAGTTCCAGGGCGACCTCGAGCTTCGGGTTCATCCCCGTCTGGCCGAAGACGTCGTAGGCGATCTTCTTGATCAGCTTGGCGCGCGGGTCGTAGTTCTTGTAGACCCGGTGCCCGAAGCCCATCAGCCGGCCCGTCCCCGCCTTCACCTTCTCGATAAACGCCGGGATGTTCTTCTTCTCGCCGATCTCGTCCAGCATCAGCAGCACCGCCTCGTTGGCGCCGCCGTGGAGCGGGCCGTACAGCGCCGCGATCCCCGCCGAGACCGCCGAGAAGGGGTCGACGTGCGAGGAGCCGACCGAGCGCACCGCGCTGGTCGAGCAGTTCTGCTCGTGGTCCGCGTGCAGGATCAGGAGGATCTCGAGGGCCCGCTGCAGCACCTTGTTGGGCTCGTGCTTGCCGCCGATCGAGAACATCATGTTGACGTAGTTCCCGATGTAGTCCAGGTCGTTCCGGGGGAACTCGTAGGGCAGGCCCCGGTTGTGCCGGAAGGCGAACGCCGCGAGGGTCGGCAGCTTGGCCATCAGCCGGACCTTCTGCACGTAGCGGTTGGCCGGGTCGTCGATGTGCTTGGCGTCGGGGTAGAAGGTGGACAGGGCGCCTACCGCGCCGAGCAGCATCCCCATCGGGTGCGCGTCGTAGCGGAAGCCCTCGAGGAACTTGATCACGTTGGTGTGGACGTAGGTGTGATACCGGATGTCCGCGGTCCACTTGTCGAGCTGGGCCTGGTTGGGCAGCTCGCCCTCGAACAGGAGGTAGGCCACCTCCAGGAAGCTGGCCTGTTCCGCCAGCTGCTCGATCGGGTAGCCCCGGTAGCGGAGGATCCCCTTGTCGCCGTCGATGAAGGTGATCGCGCTCCGGCACGACGCCGTGTTCATGAACGCGGGATCGTACGTCATCAGCCCGAAATCCTCGTCGCTGGTCTTGATCTGACGGAGGTCCGTGGCTTTGATGGTCCCATCGGCGATGGGAAATTCGTAGGACTTGCCGGTGCGGTTGTCGGTGACGCTGAGAGTGTCGGCCATGGTCTTGGGTGAGGTGGCGCCTGCGGGGCGATCGGGGAGGGTGAGCGTGTCGGTCATGCGGACCTTTCCTGCTGAGTCGTCAGAAGGGAACTGCGGGGACGACCTGCCGTAAAATAGCAGGATCGCAACCGGGATTGGAGGCACGATGGCACGCTCGGCGCTGACGCTGGTGGACCGTGCTCGCGGGGCGATGCTCGCCCTCGCCGGGGCGGAGGCCCTGGCCCGCGACCGCACCGGCTGGGGGTCGGGGGAGGCCGCCCTGGCCGGGCTGCTGGCCGAGGAGCTGGCCGAGCCGCAGGTGGACCTCCATCGCCTGGCCCAGCGCTGGCTCGAGTGGTGGCGCCACGACGGGGAAGGGCTCGGCCCGGCGACCGCGGACGCCCTCGCGTTCCTGGCCGCCCACGACGCCCCACCGCCGGCGGCCGCCGCCGTTCCGGACCCGGCTCCGCTGGCACGGTGCCTGCCCCTCGGGCTCGCCCTGGCCAACGCCCCGCGGAATCTGGTCAGCGGCACCTACCACACCGTCATGCTGACCCATCCCGACCCGGTGGTCGCCTGGTCCGCCGTGGCCGTGAACGTCGCCGCCGCCCGATTTGCCCGGGGTCGCCGGGACTTCGTGGCGGACGTGATCGAGGTCCTGTCAGCGAATGACGCGCCGCCCGACCTGATCGCCACGGCCCGGCGGATTCCGCTGATGCGCCGGGACGACCTCCGGTGGTCGGTGATGGATCCGCCCGACGCCGTGGCGGCCGCGGAACTGGCGCTGTGGCACGCTGACCATGAGCCGGTGCTGGAACGGGCGGTGGACCGGATTCTGGGGGCCGCGATGGCCCCTCTGGCGGCTCCGCTCGTGGCCGGCCTGCTGGGAGTCCGTGACGGTGACGCGGCGGTCCCGGCCGCGTGGGTGGCCCGCCTGGCGGACCCCGACCGGCGCCGTCAGGTCGCCAAGCGTCTCGTCAACCGGCTGGCAGCCTGACGCTGCAGGTCGTCTCGAAGCCGCCCCGGACGTTGTAGACGGTGCGGACCGACAGCTGCCGCGGCGACAGGACCCGGAACAGGTCCTCCGCGATCCGGGCCGTGGCGTGCTCCTGGTAGATGCCCACGCTCCGGTAGCTGGTGATGTAGTACTTGAGGCTCTTCAGCTCCACGCAGCGGTCGCCGGGGACGTAGCTGATGGTCAGCCGGGCGAAGTCCGGAAGGCCGCTGAACGGGCAGACCGCTGAGAATTCGCCGGTCTCGGTGACGATCTCCTGCTCGGGCCCGTCATACGGGA
>DASWBQ010000150.1:0-3888 GCA_036390535.1 Gemmatimonadales bacterium
CGGGTGGATAGCAGTCATGGTCGGGGCGTGCGGTGGGGGTTGCGGCGGCGGGGATGATCCCGCTTGGAGACCGGGAGTGCAAGAACCGGGCGGGGCGGGCGGGACCGCTGGGGAGGTGAGACTGGGCCGGGGTGGCCAACGGCATGTGACGACTGGCTGCCGGCTTTGGGTCCCGCAAGAAAGGGAACCCTAGCATACCCTCGGGACTTGTGATAGATTTCACAAGCTGTAGACCGACATCACGTTAGGCCCTCTCCACGCCCTCATTCGGAAGCCCATGGCCAGCGAGACCACCCTGCGTCCCGGCGAGCTCAAGGACGTCCTCCTCAAGGAAATCGAAAGCGCCAACCTGGGCGCGGTCGAAGTCGCCGAGATCGGCACCGTGCTCGAAGTCCGCGACGGCGTCGCCCGCATCTACGGGCTCCGGAACGCCATCGCCGGCGAACTGCTCGAGTTCACCTCCTCCGAAACCGGCGAGGTGGTGTCCGGCCAGGTGCTGAACCTGGAGCAGGACAACGTTGGCGCCGCCATCATGGGCGACTACCTGAAGCTCAAGGAAGGCGACGAGGTCCGCACCACCGGCCGCCTCCTCGAGGTGCCGGTCGGTGACGGCATGCTGTCGCGGGTGGTGAACGCCCTGGGCCAGCCGGTGGACGGCCGCGGCCCCATCGCGTACCAGGCGACCCGCGCCGTCGAGATGGTGGCGCCCGGCATCGTGCTCCGCCAGCCGGTCAAGCAGCCGCTCCAGACCGGGATCAAGGCGATCGACGCGATGACCCCGATCGGCCGCGGCCAGCGCGAACTGATCATCGGCGATCGCGCCACCGGCAAGACGGCGATCGCGATCGACACGATCATCAACCAGAAGGGCCAGAACGTCATCTGCGTCTACATCGCCATCGGCCAGAAGCTCTCCACCGTGGCCACGGTGGTGGAGCGGCTGAAGGAAGCCGGCGCGATGGAGTACACCGTGGTGGTGGTGGCCTCGGCGTCCGAGCCGGCCCCGCTCCAGTACATCGCCCCCTACTCGGGGACGGCCATCGCCGAGCACTTCATGTACACGCAGGGGAAGGACACCCTCTGCGTCTACGACGACCTCTCCAAGCAGGCCGCGGCCTACCGGCAGATGTCGCTAATCCTCCGGCGGCCCCCGGGCCGCGAGGCCTATCCGGGCGATGTCTTCTACCTGCATAGCCGCCTGCTCGAGCGGGCCGCCAAGATCTCGGAGAACCCGGACGTCGTGAAACTCGACGACCGGATCAAGGTGCCCGGCGGATCGCTCACCGCGCTGCCGATCATCGAGACCCAGGCCGGCGACGTCTCGGCGTACATCCCGACCAACGTCATCTCGATCACCGACGGCCAGATCTTCCTGACCACCGACCTGTTCTACTCCAACGTCCGCCCCGCGGTGGACGCCGGCATCTCGGTGAGCCGGGTCGGCGGCAACGCCCAGATCAAGGGGATGAAGCAGGTGGCCGGCCCGCTCCGGCTCTCGCTGGCGCAGTACCGGGAACTCGAGGCATTCTCGCAGTTCGCCTCCGACCTCGACGCCGCCACCCAGAAGCAGCTGCAGCGGGGCGCCCGGCTGGTGGAGATCCTCAAGCAGCCGCAGTACCGCCCGATGCCGGTCGAGCAGCAGATCGCGATCATCTTCGCGGTCACCAACGGCCTCCTCGATGACGTCGAGATCAAGCACATCCGGCAGTGGGAGCGGGACCTCCTCGATCACCTGGTCAGCGCCAAGGCGGACCTGCTCGCCTCCCTCAAGGGCAAGCAGGGGGTGGACGCGGACACCGGCGCCAAGCTCAAGGCCGCGATCGAGGCCTTCAAGCCGATGTTCAGCGCCCGCTAGGGAACGCCGGCCATGGCCAAGGGGCGCGCACTGAAGGGACGGATCCGGTCCGTCCGCAACACCCGGAAGATCACCAAGACGATGGAGCTGGTCTCCACGTCGAAGATGAAGCGCGCCCAGGACCGGGTCGCCGCCACGCGGCCCTACGCCGGGGCGCTTGCCGAGGTGATCGGCGACCTCTGGACGCCCGAACTGGCGGAGCAGTTCCCCCTGCTGCAGCAGCCGGCGCCGCCGGCGAAGGGGGGCCCGACCCGGGTGGCGCTGATCCTGGTCACCTCGAACCGCGGGCTCGCCGGCGGTTTCAACGCCAATCTGATCAAGGAAGCCCGGCGCCGGATCCGCGCGCTCGAGGCCGAGGGCTACACCGTGGACCTGATCACGGTGGGCAAGAAGGGCGCTGGTTTCTTCAAGTACCTGGGCCGGGCCCTGGCCCAGGACCGGTCGGACATCGGCGATGCGCCGCAGGCGGGGCACGCCGCGTCCCTCGCGGACGGCCTGATTGCCGCCTTCGCGGAGGGCAAGCTGGCCGCGGTCGAGATGGTGCAGGCGAAATTCCAGAGCGCCCTGTCGACCCCGCCGGCGCTGGTGCGGATCCTCCCGATCGAGCCGCCGGCCAGGGGGACCAGGCGCCCCGACTACATCCTCAAGCCGGACGCCCGGGCCATCCTCGAGGCCCTGCTCCCGCTCTACGCGCGGAACATGGTCTTCCAGGGGCTGACCGAGTCGGCGGCGGCGGAGCACGCGGCCCGCCGGATCGCGATGAAGAACGCCACCGACAACGCCACCGAGATCGCGAACTACCTGACCCGACTCTACAACCGGCAGCGCCAGGCGGTGATCACGCAGGAGATTGCGGAGATCGTCGGCGGGGCAGCGGCCCTTGAAGGCTAGAGAAGAGTGAAGAGTGACAAGTGACGCGCCGAGAACCTTTTCACTTGTGACGTTTCACTTGTCACTTGTCGCTGACGCAACCTAAACGAGCCAGGAACGGAAGCATGACCGCCACAGCCACCAAGCAGAACGTCGGAACCGTCGTCCAGGTGATCGGCCCGGTGCTCGACGTCGAGTTCGCCCCCGAGCACCTGCCCGAGATCTACACCGCGCTCCGGGTGGACGACACCTCGGGCGCGATGCCGGTGCATCTCGTTGTCGAGGTCCAGCAGCACATCGGGTCGAACACGGTGCGGACCGTGGCAATGAGCTCGACCGACGGCGTCACCCGCGGCATGCAGGCGGTCGACACCGGGGGCCCGATCAGCGTCCCGGTGGGCGACGTTCCCCTGGGGCGGATCCTCAACGTGCTGGGCGAGCCGGTGGACGGCGGCGCCCCGATCCCGGCCAGCGTCGAGCGGTGGCCGATCCACCGCCCCACCCCGGCCTACATCGACCTCGAGCCCAAGACCGAGATCTTCGAGACCGGCATCAAGGTCATCGACCTGATCGCCCCCTTCGTGAAGGGCGGCAAGATCGGCCTCTTTGGCGGCGCCGGCGTGGGCAAGACGGTCGTGATCATGGAGCTGATCAACAACGTCCAGAAGGGCCACGGCGGCAAGTCGGTCTTCTGCGGCGTGGGCGAGCGGACCCGCGAGGGCAACGACCTCTGGCTTGAGATGGAGGAGAGCGGGGTCATCAAGTCCACCGCCCTGATCTACGGCCAGATGAACGAGCCGCCGGGCGCCCGGCTCCGGGTCGGCCTCACCGGCCTCACCGTGGCCGAGTACTTCCGCGACGTCGAGGGCCAGGACGTGCTCCTCTTCATCGACAACATCTTCCGGTTCACCCAGGCGGGGTCGGAGGTGTCGGCCCTGCTCGGCCGGATGCCCAGCGCCGTGGGGTACCAGCCGACGCTGGCCACGGAGATGGGTGACCTGCAGGAGCGGATCACCTCGACCACCAAGGGCTCGATCACCTCGGTCCAGGCGATCTACGTGCCCGCCGACGACCTCACCGACCCGGCGCCGGCGACGGCCTTCGCCCACCTCGACGCCACCGTCGTGCTCTCGCGCGCGATCACCGAGCTCGGCATCTACCCT
>DASWBQ010000151.1:0-1614 GCA_036390535.1 Gemmatimonadales bacterium
TCGGATTCCTGGCGTTGAGCGGGCTCACGCTTGGCACGCTCGCCTGGCACCCGCTCAAGCGTCTCGAGCGGGGGGAGGCCGAAGCGCCGCCCGCGCCGGTCCGCCGGGCTCGAGCCCGCTCCGCTTCCGCGAGCGAGGACGAGGAGGAGGAGGAGGAGGCGGAGGCCACGCCGGCGGCGCCAATCGCGCCGCGTGGCGGGGGCGCCGTGCCGAAACCCGTCCGCCCAGCGTCCTCCCGGCCGGTGCCAAGCGGTCCCCCGCTCACCGGTACGGGGGAAGTCCTGCCCGAACTGGGCCTGCTCGCCTCCCCGCCGCCCCACGACACGGCCCGGGACGAGGCCAAGCTGGACCAGCTGGGCGAACTCCTCCTCGAGGCTCTGCGCACCTTCAAGGTGGACTGTACCATTGCCGGGCGGACCAGCGGGCCGGTCGTCACCCAGTTCGAGGTGGTGCCCGCGGCGGGCGTGAAGGTCGGGCGCATCGTCGCCCTGTCCGATGACCTGGCGATCAAGATGAGGGCCCCCAGCGTCCGGGTCGCCGCGATTCCCGGCAAGGGCGCGGTCGGTGTGGAGATCCCGAACCCGACGGCCCGCATGGTGACTATCCGCGAACTGCTCGAGGCCTCCGAGTGGCAGCGGTCCCGGGCCACCCTGCCGGTCGCGCTGGGTCGTGACCTCGAGGGCCGGCCGGTCGTGACCGATCTCGCCAAGACGCCGCACCTGCTGATCGCCGGCGCCACCGGCTCGGGCAAGTCGGTGGCCGTCAACACCATCGTCACGGCGCTGGTGTACCGCTATCCGCCGCGGGAGCTGCAGTTCCTGATGGTCGACCCGAAGATGGTCGAGCTCTCGATGTACAATGCCCTGCCGCACATGAAGTACCCGGTCGTGACCGACAGCCGGGATGCCGCCTTCGTGCTCAAGTGGGCCGTGCGCGAGATGGGGCGGCGATACGAGCTGCTCCACGCGAACGGGGCGCGCAACATCGGGGACTTCAACCGGAAGGTCGAGGAAGGGAAGCCGCTGCGCCGGCCGGTCCCGCCGCAGCGGACCCTGACCACGGTCAGCGCCGAGGCGACGGACACGGCGCCACCGGCGCCGGAACCCGAGGTCTACACCGAAGGCGTGCTGCCTTACATCGTCATCGTGGTGGATGAACTGGCCGACCTGATGATGACGGTGCAGGGGGAGGTCGAGACCCCGCTGGCCCTGTTGGCGCAGAAGGCCCGCGCGATCGGCATTCACCTGATCCTGGCGACCCAGCGGCCGTCCGTGAACGTGATCACCGGTCTCATCAAGGCCAACTTCCCGAGCCGCGTCGCCTTCCGGGTCGCCTCGAAGGTGGACAGCCGGACGATTCTCGACCAGAACGGCGCCGAGGCCCTGCTGGGGAACGGCGACATGCTCTTCCTCCCGCCGGGACGGAGCGAGCCAATGCGGATTCAGGGTGCGTACATCGCCACCGAGGAGACCGAGCGGCTGATGCACTGGTTCGAGGGGAGGAAACAGGCGGGCGCCTTCGCCGGGCTGGCCCCGCAGACCGACATCGTGGCCCAGATGCGGGCCGAAGAGTCGGAGGAGGAGGGCGGGGGCGACGGCGGTGAGCCGGGAGAGC
>DASWBQ010000152.1:0-7181 GCA_036390535.1 Gemmatimonadales bacterium
GGTGACGGCGTTCGCGCGGGCGACGACGACAGCGCCGGTCGCCGTCGACGAAGTGGTGGTGGCCGAGGGGGCGTCGCTCGAGGCAACCCGGGCCCGGCTCGACCGCGCCACGGAGGTGCTCGCCTATGCCGGCAGGTACCGGATCAGCAGCGAGCTCAGCGCCGCGATCTATGACGCGGCGCTCGCCGAGGGGATTCATCCGGCCCTGGCCTACCAGGTCGTCAAGGTGGAGAGCCGGTTCCGGCCGTCGGCACGCAGTCACCGGGGGGCGATCGGCTACACCCAGATCCGGCTCGCCACCGCGCGGAGCTACGATCCCGACCTCACCGAGGCCGACCTGTTCGACACCGAGACCAACCTGCGGCTGGGGTTCCGGTTCCTGCGCGAGATGCTGAAGCGGTTCGACGGCAACCTGCACGTGGCCCTGGTGGCGTACAACCGCGGCCCGACGCTGGTGGACTCGCTGCTGACGCAGGGCGAGGATCCGGGGAACGGCTATTCGGAGCTGGTGCTTCGGGGCGTGAGCCGGCGGGTGGCGCAGCAGCCGGTGGTGCAGAAGGCGGGTTGAGGACGAGAGAGGGAGAGAGCAGGGCAGGAAGAGAGGGAGAGACCGATATCGGTTTCTCCCTCTCTCGCTTTCTCGCTCTCTCGCTCTCGTTCTCTCGCCGTTGTTCAGGCCGGAATCTTGAGCCTTTGCCCCGCCTTGAGGGACCTGGCGGAGCGGATGTTGTTGACGGTCATCAGCTCCTGCACGCTGGTGTTGTAGCGCCGGGCGAGGGCGGAGAGCGTCTCCCCGCGCCTCACCACGTGGGTGCCGCCCCGCGCCGAGGCAGTGCCCGATGCCCGGGACGACGACGACGCGGGTGCCGATCCCACTTTGAGCTTCTGCCCCACCCGGATCATCCCCGACCGGGGAATGTTGTTCCAGCTGCGGAGCTGGGCCTGGCTGATCCGGTACCTCTGGGCGATGCCGCCGACGGTCTCCCCCTTCCGGACCGTGTGGGTCCGGGCCCGGGCGGGCGCGTCACTCGCGGCCATTCGGGCCACGGCTGCCTTGTCGACCCGCGCCGCGGCGGGAAGGGCGGCGTAGCGGACGGCAACGCTGTCCATCGTCCCCGACGGGAGGCGCACCACCGAGGCCCGGCCGGGCGGGGTCACCTTCCGGAGGTAGTGCGGATTGAGCTCGACGATCGCCGGAAGCGGGACGTCGGCCAGCTTCGCGATCACGTCGAGGCCGGTCGCGTCAGGTACGACGATCGAGTCCTTCGGGAAGGGCGGCCCGACCGGAACGGGATCGAAGCCATAGGCCATCGGATCGCGCGCGATCAGGGCGGCGGCGATCAGCTTGGGGACGTAGTCCTTGGTCTCCTGGCGGATGTACCGGCTGTCGGCCAGGGTGAAGAAGTGCTCGTCCGAATACTCGAGTTCCTCTTCGGTGAGCTCTTCGCTCTCGTCCCCCCCGGCGGCGCCGGGCTCGATGTCGAGGCGGTTGAGGCCGCGGGACACGGTCCCCGGCCCGCCGTTGTACGCCGCAGCCGCGAGGTAGTACGAACCGAACTGGCCGCTGAGCTGCTTGAGGTATCGGGCGGCGGCGTCGGTCGCCTTCACCGGGTCGCGCCGCTCGTCGACCCACTTGTCGATCCGGAGTCCGATCCACCGGCCGGTGGCCCGCATGAACTGCCACATCCCCACGGCCCGGGACCGGCTCACCGCCGAGTTGGAGTAGCCGGACTCGATCAGCCCCAGGTAGACGAGGTCGCTGGGGATGCCCTCCGCCTCGAACCGGGTACGGACCATCTGCTCGTACACCGGCAGCCGGCCGAGCCAGACGTTCATCCGGGACCGGGCCGGCCCCTGGAAGAAGTCCAGGTAGTAGCGGACCCGATCGTGGTCGGCGTAGGTGGCGATGTCGAGGGTCCGCCCGGTACCGATCACGTCGAGCGGGTCCCCGACCTGGGTCGGCCCGGGGGCCGGCGGATGGGCATCGGCGAGCTGCTCGAGGACGGCGTTGTCGAGGACGGAGTCCTGGATGGCGCGGACCGAGTCGGGGGCGAGCGGAGGGGCGGCGGGGCGGAGAGGCGGAGTCGACGTCGCAACAGGCTGGGGGCCGTTGGCCGGCACGGGGGCAGGCGCATTCGCGCCCGGGGCGGCACACCCCAACGCCAGACCCGCGAGGACCAGCCACCGCCTGCGCACCATCAGCCAACTCCGTCTATCGGGGTTTCCGAAGGGACCCGGCCACCGGGGGTGACGGGCGATCGCAAGTCAGATCATGAACTTAGGCAATTCCACCCGCCGTGTGAAGCGGGCGGGGTATAGGTATTAGATGCCCGGGAGGCGTGCCGGGTTGCAGGGGACCGGTCGGCAGGCACCGCTGGGCTGGTACCGCTCGGCAGATATTGCTCGGCGGAGACTGTCCGGCGACCTCATGCCCCGTTCCCCCCGGCCTTGGTGATCACGCGATTCGTCGCCTGCAGGACGGCCAGTGCCGCGGCCCGGCCAAGGTTCTCGCCGGCGAGGCATGACCCCACCAGGCGCGGTGCCGAGGGGGACCCGCGAATCGCCAGGGAGACCAGCACCACGTTGGCGTCGAACGCCCGGATCGCCTTGACCCCCAGAATGTCGAAGCTGATGCCGGGCACCCCCTGGGCGAGGGCATTGAGGCAGGCCTGCGCCGCACAGCGGAGTTCGCCCGAGGCGGCGCCGAGAGCCTCCGCCTCACCGACGAAACGGCCGCGCTGCTCCCACTGCAGGGCTACCCGGGCCCGGCACCTCCCGTCAGCCGAGCGGGCCAGGCGGAAGCGGGCGAAGCGGGGGCGTTCGCGGGGGGAAATGTCGGATGACAGAGGCACCGGGGCGGTATACGTTGGGGCCATGAAGCGATTTCGAACGGCCGTTGCGTGGTTCTACCTAGCAAATTCGTTGCCGACCCTCGCGGGGGCGCAGGCCCCGCCCTCGCTGGAGGCCGCCATTCGGGCCCGGCTGGCCAGGGACACGGCGGTCGTTGCGGTGGCGGTCCACGACCCGGCGAGCGGAGTCAAAGCGTTTGTGCAGGCGGACCTGCGGTTCCACGCGGCGAGCACGATGAAGGTCCCGGTGCTGGTGGAGCTGGCCCGGCGGGTGGACGCCGGCGAGCTGGGGTGGGAAGACCCATGGCCGGTCCGGAACGGGTTCGCCTCGATCGTGGACGGGTCGCCCTACCGGCTTTCCGCAACGGATGACAGCGATTCCACCCTCTATGCCCTGGAGGGCCAGGGGGTCCCGGTCGGCGAACTGGCCCGGCTGATGATCGTCCGGAGCAGCAACCTCGCCACCAACATCCTGATCGAGCGGCTGGGCCCGGCCCGGGTGAACGCGACGGCGCGGGCGCTGGGGGCGGACTCGATCGAGGTGCTCCGGGGCGTGGAGGACACCAGGGCATTCCGGGCCGGCCGCAACAACACCACCACCGCGCGCGACCTCGCCACCTTGCTGCTGGCGATCGCGGACGGCAGGACCGCCAGCGCGGCCTCGAGCGAGCGGATGCTGGCGATCCTGGAGGCCCAGGAGTTCAACGACGGGATTCCCGCCGGGCTGCCGCCGGGGACGCGCGTGGCCCACAAGACGGGGGAGATCACGGCGACGTTCCATGACGCCGCAGTGGTTTGGACGGGCGGACGGGCGGAGGGGCCGTACGCGCTGGTGGTGCTGACGCGGGGGTACGCGAGCCGTGAGGCCGCGATGGCGGTGATGCGGGACGTGGCGGCGGTGGTGCACGACGCCGTCACGCGTGAAAGGGAGAAAGGCAGAGAGGCAGAGAGATAGAGCCGAGCTCTTCCTCTCTCCCTCTCGTTCCCTCTCCATCTCTCTCGCTACGCGCGAACCAGCTGCCGGAACCTCGCCATGATGTCGCGGGTGACGGGGCCGGCGACGCCGCCCCCGATGACGCGGCCGTCGAGCTGGCGCACCGGGACGACTTCGCTGGCGGTGCCGGTCAGGAAGACCTCGTCCGCCGTATACACGTCATACCGGTTGAGGATGGTCTCCTCGACCTTGTACCCGGCCTCGCGGGCCAGGTCCATCACCACGCCGCGGGTGACGCCGAGCAGGATGCCGCTGTAGGTGGTCGGGGTCTGGATCCGGCCGTGACGGACCACGAAGAGGTTCTGGCCCGACCCTTCGGCCACGTGCCCCTCGCTGTCGAGCATCAGGACTTCGTCGGCCCCGGCGAGGTTGCCCTCGATCTTGGCCATGATGTGGGTCAGGTAGTTGAGCGACTTGACCCGGGGCGAGAGGGCCTCGCGATGGGGGATCGGGGTCGCGGCGGTCACCATCACCAGTCCCTGCTCGTATCGCTCGGCCGGCCAGACCTTGATGGTGTCCACGATCACGATCACGGTGGGCTTCGGGCATTTCCGCGGGTCGATGCCGAGGTCGCCGAACCCGCGGGTCACCAGGGGGCGGATGTAGGCCTCGGTGAGCCCGGAGCGGCGGACCGCCTCCACGACGATGGCACAGAACTTCTCCGGCGGCATCGGGATCTCGAGGAGGATGGCCTTGGCCGAATCGTAGAGCCGCTCGACGTGCTCCTCGAGGCGGAAGATCCTGCCGTTGTAGACGCGGATGCCCTCGAAGACCCCGTCGCCGTAGAGGAGACCGTGGTCGAAGACGGAGACGGTGGCGGTGGCCTTGTCGCACCACTCGCCGTCGATCCAGATGGTTGGCATGGCCGAAAGATAGACGGGCGGACGGGCGGACGGGCCGATCAGGGGACCGCGTACCGCACGGCCAGCGTGAGGGGGAGGCCATCCACCGCCCGGAACTGCAGCCACTCGGGCAGCGGGTCGGCCACGATGGACCGCAGGTTCGGAGGCAGACGGTAGGTACGGCCCCGGTCGTCCCGGGCCTCGTAGGTCACGCTCCGGTCGGGTTCCCAAGTGAGGCGGAGCCCCCCGAGCCAGACGCGCCCGCTCCACTCCCCATCCGCACCGGCGACCACCAGGTTCGAGTGGACGACTGTTCCCGCCGGCGCGCTCGCCGGCCACCGGGAGAACCGGAGCCGCGCCGCGGTGCCGGTCAGGGTGGCGAACTCCCACGTGCCCTCGGGACGATCCCACCGGATCGCGGGCCGGTCCAGGAGCACCTGCACCTCCCGGCCGTCGACCCGGAGCCGGTAGTTGGCGCGCGGTCCCTCGGGGAAGACGGCCGCCCGGAACGCCGCGCCCCCGGTGGTCACCGGCGCGGACCAGCGCCCGTCCCCCTGCACCCGGATGATCGAGTCGATGACCGGTCGGAGCGAGGGTCCCGGGATCGACGGGCGGGGCGCGGCAGGCACCGGATCCCTGCGGGGCGCCGGAGGAGGTGCAGCCCTGTTTCGAGCCGGAAGGGACTCCGGCACCACCGGCACCGACGCCTGGCCGGCGCCTCCGGGTTCCGCGTCGAAGGCGTAGGTCGCCAGCATCGCCCCCACCGCCGCCGCCAGGACCAGCACGAGGCAGCCGCGAAACCGGCGAGGCAAACGGTGAGCACGCCGCGCGGGCGCCGGTCGGGCGGCCGGAGCAGGCGTCCCGGCGGCGCGGGCGGGCGACCCGCGGTCGGGGGGAGCCGGCCCCTGCCCTGATTCGGCCGGGCGCCCGCCGTCGGCGACCCAGGCATCCCGGCGGTCCCGGAGGGCCGGATCGAGGAGGGCCCGGGCGGCTTCGTTGGCGGCCTTGACCTTCTCCTCCGCGATGGCGCGCGCCGTCGCGGACATGTGCGCCAGCCGGTCGGCGTGGTACAACTCGTTGTAGGCCCGTTTCGCGCGAGCGATCTCCTCGTCCGAGGCGCCAGGGGCTAGTCCCAGCGCGGCGTACCAGGCGGCGAAGTCAGGCGGCAATGTCAGTGAGGCTCGGCGGGACGATGGGGGCGCTGGGACTCGAACCCAGAACCTACGGATTAAAAGTCCGGTGCTCTACCATTGAGCTACACCCCCGGGAGGCTGCGGAAAGATAGACGGGCGGACGGGCGGACGGACGGAGGGTCGGACCGTCAGTGCCCGTGCGGGTGGGCATCGCCACGGGCGATCGCCAGATGGTGGGGCGTGTGATGGGTGCCCTCGGTGATGATGCCGGCGACACCGAGCCCCCGGACCCTCGCCACCGCCCGGGCATCTCCCGGGGCTGCCACGGTGACGGTGAGCCTCACCCCGGCCGGCAGGAGCTCCGTGCTCGCCGCGTAGGCCGTCGACTGATCCAGCATGCGGGCGTGGGACACGAGCATCCGCTGAATCGCGCCGACCGTCGCCCCTGATCCGGTCACGTCCGCCCGGAAGCCCCCGGGCACGTCCACCTGGGCGACCTCGGCGTGCATCGTCACCTCGTTCATGTCGATCAGGTGCTGGCGCAGGGCCTCGAGGTCGACCTTGCTCCAGTCGGTCTTCGGGTCCGCATCCAGGATCCGGACGATCTCGCCCATCGCGGCAAACGCCGCCTGCCCGGATTGCTTCGGGAGCCTCGCCTGAGCCTTCTCCTTCTCGCAGGCTTCGATCGCCGCCATGTGGGCGTTGTGGTCCATCGACGCGTGGTCACTACCCGCCGTCACCCTGGCGCAGTCGGTCGATGGCGTGACCTGGCCATCGAGGGGACCGGCCAGGACCAGGCAGAGCGACAGCACCGGGAGCGGGGAGATACGACGGCGGACGGACATGGGCAGCCTCCGAAGGGGTCCGGCGGAACCGCTGAACCGCGAGAATCTACACGGGTGGACGGGCGGAGACGTGAGCCTACCGGCGAGAGCCGGTGACGTCCTTCCGGGCGATGGCGCCGGCGAGGCGCCGGGCCTCGGCGGCATCGAGCAGCCGCTGCTTCCGGTAGCGCTCGATCTTCCGGAGCTGCAGGGCGGCCTCCCAGCGGGCGCGGAGGTGCCGGGCGGCCGGCTCGACGAACCACCCGAACAGCGACTCGCCGAGCCGATGGACGACGACGCCGGCGGCCAGGAAGACGCCGACGACCGCCTCGACCCTCCAGCCCTCGGGGATGAGGTGCGGGGCGAACCAGAGGAGAGCGCCGGCCAGGGCCACGCCGAGGGCGCCGCCGAAGGGCACCTTCCGGAGCCAGGTGAGCCAGGACTCGGGAACGAGCTTGAAGCCCCTGGTGTCCTGTTTGGTGGCCGCGTTCTTCAGCATCGGGCACCCCCTGAGGGCGGCGGATGCAGGGGGTGTGCCA
>DASWBQ010000153.1:0-6438 GCA_036390535.1 Gemmatimonadales bacterium
GCCGTCCGTACCTGTTCCGCGGTGTCGGCCAGGGCCAGCGCGACGGTGCAGCCACCGAAGCCCGCGCCCGTGAGTCTCGCACCCAGCGCGCCGGCGCCCTCCGCCGTCGCCACGAGGCGGTTGAGCTCCGCCGAGCTGACCTCGTAGTCGTCCCGGAGGCTGGCGTGCGATGCACGCATCAGCCGGCCGAACGTCCCCGCGTCGCCGGCGCGCATGGCGGCCTCGGCCTCGTCCACCCGCTGTCCCTCGGAGACCACGTGCCGGAACCGCATCAGGTGAATGCCCGTCAGGGATTCCTCCGCCAGGGCCAGCGCCTCCTCAGGGGCGATGCGGCGAGCCAGTTCCGCATAGTCCGTGCAGGGAGCGCCTTGGAGCCAGCGGGCGGAGAACAGCTCCAGCGCCTCGCGGCACTCCCGCACCCGGCTGTTGTAGCCCTCGCGGGCGCCTGAGGCCTTGGCGGCCTCGACGCCACTTTCCGCGACCACGAAGCGCCAGCCGGGTGGCACCGGCACGGGCGTCAGGCGCAAAGTGGGCCGGAAGTCGATCCGGAGAGCGTGGCCGGCGCGGCCGCCGAGGCTGATCGCCTGGTCCATCCCGCCGCCCTGTACCCCGACGTAGCGCTCCCCCCGTGCGAGCAGGTCCATCAGGCGGGTTGGCTCCAGGGCGATGTCGTTGGCATCGAGCAGCGCCAGCGCGGTCGCGACCACCAGCGCGGAGGAGGAACTGAGGCCCGCTGCCACGGGCACCGTCGAGAGAACGCTCCCCTCGATGCCGCGGGTGATGCCTGCCTCGCGGGCGAGAATCTGGGCCGCCGCCCTCACGTAGTTCCCCCAGGTGCCGCCCGTTTCCGCCGGGATATCGGGCCCGATGTCGAAGCCGATCGGGGCGAACCGTTCCTCGGCATTCCGGAGGAGCACCTGGCCATCGCCCCGCGGACGGTAGGTGATCCGCACCTCCCGGTTCAGCGCCATCGGGAACACCGGGAGCCCGTTGTAGTCGGTGTGCTCGCCGATCAGGTTGACTCGGCCCGGGGCGTGGGCTACCCGGACTCCCCGGTTGACGGCATCGTGGCTGGGGGCCATATCTAGAACAGCAACCTTTCCGCGGGAGAAACCGTCATGCGCCGATTCGCTGCCTGTCTGGCCGTCCTGGCCGCCGTGCTCGTGGTCATGCCCCGTGCCGTCGAGGCGCAGAAGGCCGATCCCAACAAGATCACGGCGGAGGAGATCTCGGCCAAGCCCGATATCAGGAACGCCTACGAGGCCATCAAGACGCTCCGGCCCAAGTTCCTGCGGCAAAACCGGACCTCCCAGGCGGGCACCATCGACGAAGGACCGATGGGGATGGGGGCCAACGGATGGCCGGCTCTCTACATCGACGAGGCCCCGGTCCCGCAGCTCGAGGAGCTCCGGAACATCCAGACGCGTGAGATCATCGAGATCCGCTACATGACCGGACGCGACGGCCTGGCCCGCTACGGCAATGGCCACCAGAATGGCGTGATCTTCGTCGTCACCAACCGCCGCGCCCGGTAGCAGGCCGGCATGCAGCAACGGGGGCGGCCATGGCCGCCCCCGTTGCGTTACGGACTGCCCGTCCGCCCGTCTGCCCGTCCGAACCTCAGGGCCGCTTCAGCTCCAGGCTCCCCGTCCCGACCATCGATCCGGCCTGGAAGGCCTCGAGGGTGCCTTTCATGACGCCGTTCTCCAGCGTGCCCTTCACGAACACCTCGAACTCCCCGACCGCCTGCACGAACGAGAAGCTGTTCCCGGCGATGCTCCACAACCGGACTTCCCCGGAGGGAGGCACGTCGTCGCCTTCCCAGGTATTGGTGACCTTCCACGCTTCCCCTTCCCGCTCGACCGTCAGGGTCAGGGTGCCGAACGGGCCGTCGGTCGTGAATGGTCCCTTCCAGGTGCCGACCCAATCCGCGATGGCAGGAGCCGGCGCGGGGGTCTGGGCAGCGAGCGGCGTGGTGAGGAAGACGGCAGGTGCGGCGGCGGCAATCAGGAGCCGGGCGGCGAGTCGAAGCATGGGATCTCTCTCGAATGCGGGGTTACGCCGACCTACGTCCCGTCGGCGGTGACGGTTTCAATCTCGTCTTGGCAAGGAGTCCGCACCAGCCGAACCGGGATGCCCCCGTTCCTGGTGCGCCAGATCTCCTCCCAGGACAGTCCCGTTTGCCCCTCCAGGGCCCGGTTGGCCGACAGCATGACCGCGGTCCATCCGCTGAACCGCTCCGAGAGGACCCGCCCCAGCCGGGCGTAGAGGTCCCGGAGGTGGTCCGCCTCGCCCACCCGCACGCCGTACGGCGGGTTCGTCACCAGCAACCCCGGGCCTTCAGGCGCCTGGAGTGATGAAAGTGGCAGCTGCCGGAAGGCGATGTCCCCGGAAACCCCCGCGCGCTCGGCGTTGGCGACCGACGCCCGGATCGCCCCGGCGTCCCGGTCGGCACCGACGATCGGGGCCGGGGCCCCCGCAAGGCTCTCGGCATCGGCGCGGGCAAGGAGCGCCTGCCAGCTGGCAGCGTCGAAGCCCGGCCACCGCATGAAGGCGAACGACCGGTGCCTCCCCGGGGGAATCCGGCGGGCCAGCAGCGCCGCCTCGATCGGGATCGTCCCGGAGCCGCAGAACGGATCGACCAGCGGCGTCCGCGGGTCCCACCCGGCCCCCAGCAGCATCGCCGCCGCCAGCGTCT
Source organism: Gemmatimonadales bacterium (assembly GCA_036390535.1). Lineage (GTDB taxonomy): Bacteria > Gemmatimonadota > Gemmatimonadetes > Gemmatimonadales > GWC2-71-9 > SZUA-320. The sequence goes on from DASWBQ010000153.1 coordinate 2,699, forward strand.
CGCGGAGCGGCGCCTTCGCCGTCGCCAGTCGGTAACCCCGCAGGTGCAGCAGGTCGCCCGAGCTGTCGGCCGAGATCGTGAGGCGGTCCCGGAACACCCGGACGACAAACTCCTGTACGAACTCTCCGCCCGTCTGCCCGTCCGCCCGTCCGCCCGTCCGGGCCAGCCGTTCCTCAATCGCCCCCGCGTGATACAGCTTCGATTTCTTGCTCGTGACGCGGAAGACCGCCCTGACCCCGGGGCCCAGGAAGTCCTGCCACGGCACCTTGCGGGCGTGCCGTTCCAGTTCCGGGAACCCCCTCGCTTCGAACGTCGCCAGCCGTACCAGCACCCGGCTGGCGGTCCGCAACTGCAGGTTGGCGAGGTAGAGCCCCGGGTGGTCCGCGGTGAACGACACGCCCCCCTCTTCCATCCCGGTGGGAGTCAGGCCGAGCGCCGACAGCTCCGCCGCGGTGACGCGCTCCAGCCCCGGCGCTGTCACTGCGAAACAGGAGGATCCCCCGACCCCTCCCTCGACTTTCGACTCTCGACTCTCGACTCTCAACTCACGACGCTCGACTCACGACTCACGGCTCTCGACTTCCACAGCAGAAACATCGCCGGAATCACCAGCAGCGTCAGCAGCGTCGACGTCACCAGCCCGCCGACCAGCGGGGCCGCGATCCGCTGCATCACGTCCGTCCCCGTGCCCGCGCCCAGGAGGATCGGCGCCAGTCCGAAGATGTCGGCGGCGACGGTCATCACCTTGGGCCGGAGCCGCTCCAGGGCGCCCTCCCGTACCGCGGCGATCAGGTCGCTGCGATTCCGCATCGCGCCGGCCGCCTTCCGGCGGTCAAAGGCCTCGTTGAGATAGACCAGCATCACCACCCCCGTCTCGGCGGCGATGCCGGCCAGGGCGATGAAGCCGACCCAGACCGCGGTGCTGGTGTTGAACCCGGCGAACCAGAGGTACCAGACGCCGCCCACCAGCGCGAACGGCACCGACACCATCACGATCAGCGTCTCGGCCACGCCGCCCAGGCTCAGGTAGAGCAGCAGCACGATGATCATCAGGGTGACCGGGATCATCACGGTCAGCTTCTCCCGCACCCGCTCCATGAACTCGAACTGGCCGCTCCATGCCAGGGTGTAGCCCTGCGGCAGCGTGATGCCCAGGCCCACGGCGGACCGGGCCGCGTCCACGTAGCTCCCGATGTCCTGTCCCTCGTCGAGGTCCACGTATACCGTGGTGAGCGGGAAGGCGCTCTCGGTCTTCACCGCCATCGGCCCCTGCACGGCGCGGATCCGGGCCAGCTGGCCGAGCGGGATCTGGGTGCCGTCCATGGCGGGGATCATCACCTGGGTGAGGGCGTCGATGTCGTCGCGCCGCTCCCTCGGATAGCGGACGTTGACCTCGTACCGCTCCCGGCCCTCCACGGTCACCGCCGCGCTGGTGCCGCCCACGGTCGCCATCACGGCGTCGTGGATCATCCCGGTGGTGAGCCCGTACCGGGCCGCCTGCACCCGGTCGATCTCGATGTCCACGTAGTAGCCTGACACCGACCGCTCGGCGAAGGCGCTCCGGGTGCCGGGCACCTGCTGCAGGATCCGCTCGACCTCGCCGCCCAGCCGCTGCAGGGTGTCGAGGTTGGGGCCGTAGATCTTGACCCCCACGGGCGTGCGCACGCCCGTCGCGAGCATGTCGATCCGGCCCTTGATCGGCATCGTCCACGCGTTGCTGACGCCGGGGAGCCGCACCGCGCTGTCCATCGCGCTCACCAGCCGGTCCATCGTCATCCCCGGGCGCCACTCCGACGTCGGCTTCAGCATGATCGTCGTCTCGATCATGTCGAGCGGCGCCGGGTCGGTGGCGGTGTTGGCCCGTCCCGCCTTTCCGAACACCGAGGCCACCTCGGGAAAGGTGGCGAGCACGCTGTCCTGGTACTGCAGGATGCTGCGGGCCTGGCCGATCGAGGCGCCGGGAACGGTCGTCGGCATGAAGAGGATCGCTCCCTCGTCGAGCGGCGGCATGAACTCCCGCCCCAGCTGTCGCCACGGGACGATGGTCACGCCGACGATCGCCGCCGCCGCCGCGATCACCAGCCACGGCTTCCCCAGCGCCACCGACAGCACCGGCTGGTAGATCCGCTGCAGGATCCGGTTGAGGGGGTTCTTGTCCTCGGGCAGGACCCGGCCCCGGATCAGGTATCCCATCAGCACCGGCACCAGCGTCACCGACAGCAGGGCCGCCCCCAGCATCGCGAACGTCTTGGTGAAGGCGAGTGGGTGGAACAGCCGTCCCTCCTGCTGCTCCAGCGCGAACACCGGCAGGAAGCTCGCGGTCACGATCAGCAGGGAGAAGAACAGCGCCGGCCCCACCTGCCGGGACGCCTCGTACACCAGCTCCCACCGGTCGGTCGGCCCGTCCGCCCGCTCCAGGTGTTTGTGCAGGTTCTCCACCATCACGATCGCTGCATCGACCATGGTGCCGATCGCGATCGCGATCCCGCCCAGGCTCATGATGTTGGCCGTGACCCCGATCGCCCGCATCGCCAGGAACGCGAACAGGATGCCGAGCGGGAGGGTCACGATCGCCACCACCGCCGACCGGACGTGCACCAGGAACAGCACCGTCACCAGCGCGACGATCAGCAGTTCCTCGATCAGCTTGCCCCGGAGGTTGTCGACCGCGTTGCGGATCACCTCGCTCCGGTCATAGACGGGCCGGATGGTGACCCCGGCGGGGAGCCCGCGCTGGATCTCCCCGATCCGGGCCTTCACGGCATCGATGGTGGTGAGGGCGTCCGCCCCGAATCGCATCACCACGATGCCCGCCACCACCTCGCCGCGGCCGTCGAGGTCGGCGACGCCGCGGCGCGGTGCCGGCCCGACCTGCACGGTGGCCACGTCGGCGACCCGGATCGGCGTGCCCGAGGCCGTGGCCCCCACCGCCACGTTGGCGATGTCCTCCACGTTCCGCAGGTAGCCCAGGCCGCGGATCATGTACTCCCGGCCGCCCAGCTCCAGCACCCGGGCGCCGATGTCGGCGCTGTGGGCCGCCAGCGCCTCGGTGACCCGCGTCACCGGGATGCCGAAGGCCCGGAGCCGCTCCGGGTTCACCTCCACCTGGTACTGCTTCACGAACCCGCCCAGGCTGGCGACCTCCGACACCCCGGGGACCGCCGTCAGCTGATACCGGACGTACCAGTCCTGCAGGGACCGCAGCTCGGCGAGGTCGTGGTGGCTCGACTCCAGGACGTACTCGAACACCCAGCCGACGCCGGTGGCGTCGGGCCCCAGCGTCGGCTCGACCCCCTCGGGCAGCCGGCCCCGGAGGCCGTTCAGGTACTCGAGCACCCGCGACCGGGCCCAGTAGAGGTCGGTGCCGTCCTCGAAGATCACGTAGACCAGCGAGAGCCCGAAGAACGAGTAGCCGCGCACCGCCTGTGCGCCCGGCACCTTGAGCATCTCGGAGGTGATCGGGTAGGTGAGCTGGTCCTCGACGATCTGCGGCGCCTGCTCCGCGAAATCGGTCTGGACGATTACCTGGACGTCGGAGAGGTCCGGGATCGCGTCGAGCGGCGTGGTCCGCATCGCCCACACCCCGCCCAGCAGCAGCGCCAGGGAGCCAAACAGGACCAGGCCGCGCTGGCGGATCGACCAGCGAATCAGGGCGTCAATCATGCTTGTGCTCGGCCGGCGGCACGGGCTTCCGCCCGTCCGCCCGTCCGCCCGTCTGCCCGTCCGGGCCGTGCTGCATC
>DASWBQ010000154.1:0-5902 GCA_036390535.1 Gemmatimonadales bacterium
GTTGTAGTCGGCGCCGGTGCCGAGGCTCAGGTAGGGGATACGGAAGAGCGCGCGGGCCCCGCCGTCGAGCGAGGTGCCGCGCATGCCGGCGTAGCCCTCGAGGCCCACGCTGGCGAGGCCGGTGATCGGGCTCAGGAGGTCGCGGAAGACGCCGAAGCCGGCCCGGTAGAGGGCCTGGGAGGCGGGCCCCTCGAACCAGGCGCCCGCACCGGCCGAACCCTCGAGGTGCCAGCGCTTCGGCTGGCCCAGCGAGTGAATCCGCCCGCCGGCTTCCGGCGGACGGGGCGTTTGGGCGGCGAGATGGCCACTCCCTATGATCAGGAGAGCGGTCGTCAACCAGCGGGTGACGGCCATGGACCACAATGCGCCTTATTCGGAAGGAGCGCAATAGCGGGACGAGAAGCGGCGGGAAGAAATACAGCGGGACATACTGCAGCGGGAGAAACCACAGCGGGACAATCCCGCCGTCGTTCCTCCCGCTGGTTTTCGTCCCGCTGCTTTTCGTCCCGCTCTACTTACTCCGCAACGCCATCTGCCCCTTCCGGGTCGCGTCGATGCTCATGCCCAGGATCCGGCCGGCTTCACCGGGGGCGTGGAAGCCCATCGAGTTCTCGGCCTCGACGAAGTCGGCGAAGAACTGGGCCTTCCGCTGCCACTTCCTCGCCTCCGCCACCGCGGGCGAGGTGCTGTCGGCCTTGGCCGCCGCCTCGATGTCCGCGAGCAGGTCCATCAGGGCGTCGAGGGCGATGTTCCGGAGCTGATAGGTGCGGTCCTGGATCTGCTCGACCCGGTCCTTGAGCTCCTCCTCCGTCGCCTTGTGGCAGGTCTGGCAGGCCCGGTTGATGTTGAGCATCGGGCTCCGGACGTGGTGGTCGCTCACCTTCATGGCGCCGACCCGCTTGTACGGCATGTGGCAGTCGGCGCAGGTGACGCCGCTCCGGGCGTGGATCCCCTGCGACCACATCTCGAATTCGGGGTGCTGGACCTTGAGGGCGCTGGCCCCGGTCCGCTTGTGGGTCCAGTCCTTGTGCCCGTTGGCCTCGTAGTAGGCCACCATGCTGTCGGCTTTGAGCCCGCGGTCCCACGGGAAAGTGAGCCGCTTCTCGGCGCCCTTGAAGTAGTACTCCACGTGGCACTGGCCGCAGACGAAGCTCCGCATCTCCTGGCGGGTCGCCATGGTCTTCACGTCGTAGTCGGGAATGCCCTGGCTGGCCTTGTACGCCTTGATGCCTTCCATGAATGCCGGGCGGGTGACCCGGAGCTCCATCGTCTCGGGGTCGTGGCAGTCGATGCAGCTGATCGGGTGCTCCACCCCGATGGCGGCGGAGTCGTAGGGGAGGGCGTTGAGCTTCTCGAAGCCCTTCATCAGGTCACCGTCGCCGGCCTTCAGCCACGGCACCACCATCGAGCCGTGGCAGTTGAGGCAGGCGCCGGGCTGCTTGGCCACGCGCTGGCGGCCGGTGAGCTGCTGGTCGACCAGCATGTAGGCATGGCCGCGCTCCTCCCGGAAATCGGCGGCGAAGGCGTAGCCCGCCCACATCTCCTTGAGGCGGGGGTCCTCCTCGAGCCGCGACTGCGCCACCACCGAGCGCGGATCGACCGCGGTCGGGGTGACCGGGACGCCCTCGCTGCCGCCGTAGCGGGTTCGGACCTGGTCGGTGGTCCGCTGGTAGTCGTCGTACTGGGTCGGGAAGTTCTGGCCCCAGACGGCGGCGTCCTGGGTGGTGTCGGTCAGCGTCACCACGCGGAAGAAGGGGTTCCGGGCCTCCTGCCGCCGCTCGAAGATGTTGGTGAGCAGGGCCGCGAGCGCCAGGACCGCCACCGCCGCACCGGCAGTGATCAGGAGCAGGCGGCTGCGATTGGGCGAGGTCATGCGGGTCTCCGGTACGAATGACGAAAAGGGATCAGCGGGTCCAGTGGCCCACCGAGGCGTGGCAGCGAAGGCAGGAGTCTCTCGAGTGGCCCACCGGCCCCGACGGGTCGATGGCCGAGACGATCTCCTGGTGACAGTGACGACAGGCGTTCTCGGCCACGGCCCGGCTCGCGGCGGTGATCCGGATCGGCTCGGGAAAGCCGCCGACCGTGAACCAGGCGCTGTGGAGGAAGCCGTTCCGGCCCTTGGTGGCGTACTTGCCCACGATGTTGTGAGGGGTGTGGCAGTCGTTGCAGGTGGCGACCGCCCGGTGGCTCGACTTCACCCAGCCGTCGTACTGCTCCTTCATGACGTGGCAGTTGGCGCAGGCCGCCGGGTCGTCGGTGATGTAGGACGAGCCCTTGGCGTAGGCGAAGGTATAGGTCCCCAGCCCGGCGGCGACGCCCACCAGCAGCGCCGCGATCGTGAACATCCAGCGGGCCGGGGTCACCAGCGCCACTCCAGTTCGAGGTAGCCCAACCAGCCGTTGGACTGGTCCGGGTAGATCGTCTTGACGACCCCGTCGGCGATGGCGTAGCTGCCATAGCCCGAAATGGTCCAGTGGTTGTTCAGGCGGACGTCGGCGCTCAGGTCGACGAGGGTCGCCAGGCCGTTCCACCCGTTCGAGGGCCGGGCCGCGAAGCCGAAGTCATCGTCCGTGAAGGCGCCGCCGCCGACGTACCAACCGTCGCTCGTCTCGGCGAGGCGGAGACCGCGGACGTCGGCGCGGATCGTGGTCCTGGTCCCGGGCCGGAGCGTCAGGCTGGCGGACGCCTCCTGGGTGTTCATCAGGTTGTAGAAGGGGAAGCGGGCGTAGATCCGGGGCGTCGGCAGGCCCTGGAAGAAGGTCCCGTGGGCGCCGTCGGTGTTGTCGTCATCGCCGCTGCTGGCGGCCCCGCCGACCCGGATCCATGGCTTCAGTCCCTTGAGGATGTCGGGCTGCCAGCCCAGCTCGGCGGCGCCGGACCAGGCGGCGTGATCGAGCGCGCCCCAGGTGCCGAACTGGTAGACGCCCCAGAGCATCAGGTCGAAGGGGCCGCCGCCGGTGGGCATGAACTGCAGGTAGTGCCCGCCGACGCTGTTGACGTTGATGGCGTCCTGGTCGGCCTGGCGCACCGCCGAGGGGCGGTTGTCCACCTTCACCACCTCCTCGCGGCCGTCGCGATAGTACATCCCGAAGAGGCGGAACTCGCTCCGGTCGGCCTTGCCGAGGCCGCGCGTGGTCACCGAGCCGTAGCCGAGGGCGATGTCGTCGACCCAGCCCCAGCCGTCCACATCGAAGACGCCGGTGGTCGGGAGGGCGCCCATCAGGGTGACCCGGGTGCTGCCGGCGCCGTACTGCAGGTCGAGGCCGTCGAAGCTCCGGCCCACGTGGGTGAAGCCGAAGGGGCCGATCATCCGCTGGGCGATCCGGGTCCGCTTGACCGCCGCGAGGGTGCCGTTGGCGGGGGTGGTCTCGGCGCCGTCGGAGAACTCGAACCGGCCCAGCCGGGCCTGCCACCGGCCGTCGTCGGTCTTGAAGCGGAGCCAGGCCTGCTTGGCGAAGAAGCCGACGACCTCGGTGGCGTTGTCGTTGGCCTTGTAGTAGTTGGCGCCCTGGCCGAGGAGGCCCTGCGGGGCGGGGGCGATGGCGTCGTCGGGGAGGCCGAGGAGCGCCGGGGCGGCGAACTCGACCCGCCACTCGATGTTCTGCCGCTTCTGTTCCAGGCCGACCCGGGCGATGGCGCCCATATAGGTGTAGTCGCCGCCCGCCTGGTCGCCGAACCAGTTCCAGCTCTCGCCGCGGAGGCGGACCGAGGCGACCGGCGTGACCTTGCCGGCGGCGGGCTGTTGTTGGGCGGTGGCGGGGGGCGGAGCGAGGAGAAGGGCGGCGAGGGCGCAGCAGACCGGGGCGGTGTGACGGCGAGCCATGCGAATCTCGACTATTCCTATGACGATTAAAGGTATTAGGAGCGGCGGCAGTATAGCAGGGCAACCGTGAAGCCGTGGTGAAGCGGACTGGCAGGGTGAAACCGGCCCATCCACCGTCTCGTAGGTCTGCCATCCTTACCGGGACAACCCGTTGTCATCACCGGATTTCGCCATCCGCACCCGCGGGCTGGCCAAGCGCTACAAGGGCGTCGAGGCGGTCCGGGGGATCGACCTCGAAGTGCCCCGGAACACGATCTTCGGCTTCCTGGGCCCGAACGGGGCGGGGAAGACCACCACCATCAAGCTGCTGCTGGGGCTGGCGCGGCCGACCGCGGGCACCGCCGAGGTGTTCGGGCAGGACATCGGGCGGGAGACGCTCGAGATCCGGCGGCGGGTGGGGTACCTGGCGCAGGACCCCCGCTACTACGACCACATGACCGCGCGGGAGACCCTGCGGTTCACGGCCCGGTTCTTCTTTGCGGGGCCGGGGGACGGGATCGAGCGGCGGATCGCGGAGACGCTGGAGCTGGTGGGGCTGGCCGACAAGGCGGACCGGCCGATCAAGGGCTTCTCGGGGGGCGAGCGCCAGCGGCTGGGGATCGCGCAGGCGCAGATCAACGGCCCCGACCTGCTGATCCTGGACGAGCCGGCGGCGTCGCTCGACCCGATGGGGCGGCGGGACGTGCTGGAGGTGATGCAGAAGCTCCGGGCCCACACCACGATCTTCTACAGCACCCACATCCTGGACGACGTCCAGCGGGTGAGCGACATCGTGGCGATCATGTCGCAGGGGCGGCTAGTGGCGCACGCGCCGATCGCGGAGCTCCTGGCCGGCCGAAGTGGCGAGGAGGTCTACGTCGTGTCGCTCAGGGGCGATGTGGCCGATGCCCGGTCACGCTTGCTGGCCTTGCCCTGGATACACGGCGTCGAGGCTCCCGGTCACCCCGAGCGCAGCGAGGGGGCCGAAGTGCAGGAATGGCACGTGCGGGTGACCGACGCCGAGGCGGCCGAGGCGCAGCTGCTCCGGACCATCCTCTCGAGCGAGCGGGTGACGGTGACCGGGTTCGGGCGGCGGAGCTACCACCTTGAAGAGGTCTTCATGCGGATCGTCGCGGAGGCGGAGGCATGAGTGCCACGGCGGGGCTGGTTCCGGTGAAGTCGTCGGGGTGGTCGGCCGGCCTGGGCAACATGCTGCTCAAGGAGCACGGGGTCTGGTGGCGCACCAGGCGGTGGCTGGTGCACCTGGTGCTCTGGATCGTGGTGATCAACGGCTTCATGCTGCTGGTGAACTTCGGCGACCGGGGGGATGACGGGGGGCCGCGGGCGCTGCAGAAGCTGAGCGAGCTGCTCGAGGTGTTCTTCCGGGTGGGCGGGTTCTTCGCCACCGTGGGGGTGGTGACGGTCACGCAGAGCGTGGTGGTGCAGGAGAAGCAGCTGGGGACGGCGGCGTGGCTGCTGACCAAGCCGATCGCGCGGCCGGCGTTCATCGTGGCGAAGCTGCTGGCGACGGCGTACGCGGTGCTGTTCCTGATGGTGCTGGTGCCGACCACGCTGTTCCTGCTGCAGACCCGGCTGGTGTTCGGGGTGGTGCCGGCGATGCCGGGGTTCGGTCAGGGGGTGGCGCTGCTGGCGCTGAGCCACCTCTTCTATGTGGCGTTGACGGTGATGCTGGGGACGCTGTTCAACGCCCGGGGGGCCGTTTCGGGGACGGCGATCGGGTTCATGTTCGCGGGGTTCATCCTGCCCAACGTGCTGGCGTGGAGCCCGCTGGCCTTCCCGTGGATGCTGCCGGAGTTCGGGGCGGGGCTGGCGCTGGGGCGGGCGCTGCCGCCGTGGTCGAACTGGCCGGTACTGGCGACGATGGGGTGGATGGTGGTGTTCGTGGCGGTGGCGATCTGGCGGTGGGGGCGGGAGGAGTTCTAGCGGGAGGTGGGGCGGCGGGAGGAACGACAGCGGAAAGCCCTGCTGGCGGGACCTCGATGCCATGCAAGACGAAGCGGGGCGGCCTAGGCCGCCCCGCTTCGTCTTGCATGGCATCGAGGTCCCGCCAGCAGGGCTTTCCGCTGTCGTTCCTCCCGC
>DASWBQ010000155.1:0-2242 GCA_036390535.1 Gemmatimonadales bacterium
AAGGCATTGAGCAGGTCCTTGCTGGAAGTGTAGAGCAGCCGGACGAATGGGACCCGCTCCAGCAGGTCCTCCAGCCACGCCAATACGCCGCGCGCCAGGTAGCTCGAGGCCAGCGCCCCCACCGCCGTGATGGCGGCGAGAGTGATCAGCAGCCCGGCGCCGGGAATCTTGATCCCCACCAGGCCGTCGACCCAGCGGATCGTGGCCCAGGTGACCCAGAGCGTCACCACCGCCGGGGCAGTGATCACCAGCCCCCGGAGGAACCAGCCGGCCAGCCGGCGCATCGGCGGGCTCTGCCGGGGCGTCGTCATCCCAGCACCGTGGCGAGCTCGGCGAGAAGCCCTTCGAGATGGGCGGGCTCGAGGTCGCCCATGTGACCGATCCGGATGACCCGCTGCGCCACCGGGGCCAGCCCGGTCGCGATCAGCCAGTCGCGCGCCTCCAGGGCGCGGACGATCGCCGCCGCGTCCTTCCCCTCGGGCAGTTCCAGGGCGGTGATGGTCGGGGACCGGCGCCCCTCCTCGGCCATGACCCGGAGGCCGTGAGCCGGCGCCCAGGCGTGGAGGATCGCGGCCATCCGGGCGTGCCGCTCGGCACGTGCCGGCAGCCCGCCGGTCGCGGCGATCCGCCGCATCTGCGCCTCGAGGGCGTGGAAGACCGGCAGGGCGGGAGTGGTCAGCGGGAAGTTCTTCTTCGCGGCGGCGACCAGGTGGGTCGCGCTCAGGTACCAGCCCCGGTCGTCGAGCCGTTCGGCGCGCTCGAGGAGGGCCGGGCTCGCCGCCCCCATCGCGACGCCCGGCGGCAGGGCCAAGGCCTTCTGCGAGCCGGTGAAGAGGAAGTCGATCCCCCAGGCGTCCATCTTCACCGGGACGGCGCCGATCGAGGTGACGCCATCCACCAGCAGCAGCCGGCCGGGCGCCTGCTTGACCACCTTCGCGAGCTGCTCGAGCGGCGCCAGGGCACCGGTGGAGGTCTCCGAGTGTACCATGGCGACGGCGTCGACCGGCGGTCCCTCCAGGAAGGCCGCCAGCTGGTCGGGCTCGAGCGTCTTCCCCAGGGGGACGTTGGCGCGGAGCACCTCCTTGCCGCATCCCTCGGCGATCCGGGCGAACATCTCGCCGAAGTAGCCGCCCACGACGACCAGGACCCGGCGGCGCACCCCGTTCCGGATGGCGGCCTCCATCAGGCCGGTGGCGGCGGTGACGGAGAGGAAGACCGGCTGGGTAGTCCCGAACATCTCCTGCAGCCCCGGCTGCACCCCGGCGATCAGCCGCTGCATCCGCTCGGCGAAGCCGAAGTAGTACGGCTGAAGGGTGGCCTCGAGGATCTCCGGCCGCACGTCGGTGGGCCCGGGAAGGAAGTTGCGGCCGAACGGTCTCATGCGGCGAGCACCTCGGTGGAGGTGACCAGGGCCACGCCGCGATCCGCCCAGTGCTGCAGCAGGGCGGCGCCGGCCTCCGGGTGGATGGCGCGAACCGCGTCGGTCACCAGGGCGAGCCGGAGACCGGGGCGGTGGCGGAGCAGCCCGTCGATCGCGTACTTGTCGCAGACGTCGAGCGCCACGCCATAGAGGACGATGCGGGCGGGCGCCAGCGCGTCGAGGACGGGCAGGACGTTGGGATTGGTGAAGACGTCGAACCAGTGCTTGTGAAAGAGCAGGTCGCCCTCATGGGTCCGGACCTGTGCGGCCAGCGCGCCGGGCTCCAGCGGCTCCGGCTCGATCACCAGCGGGTGCCGAAGCGCGGTCTCCGCGATCTTCGCCTGACCCGGCGTCCCCCGCAGGCAGTGCTCGGGGAAGGTCTCCTGCCAGTCGGGGGTGTCGCTCAGCTCCCGATGGCCGGCCACGTGATCGTCGGCCGAGGCGATGATCCGGATCCCGTGCCGATGGGCGTAGTCGGTGAGCCGGGCCAGCACCGGAATGATCTCCTCGCTGTTGGGGACGTAGAGCTTCCCGTCCGACCGCATGAAGTCGTGCTGGGTGTCGACGTCCCAGAAGACGATGTCGCTCCTCATGCCGCCCGCCCGCCCGTCTGCCCGTCCGCCCGTCTCACAGCACTCTCTCCAACCGCGGATTCGGCCGGTATTCCCGCCCTGCCTTGGCACACGGCTTCCCCTCCAGCAGCACCACGTCGGCGGTGAAGTCGTACCGGCCCTCGAACAGCGACGAGCCGACACCGTACGCGTCCACCGGGACATGGAGCGTCTCGAACTCGCGGATCTTGTCGACGCTGAAGCCGCCCGA
>DASWBQ010000156.1:0-14789 GCA_036390535.1 Gemmatimonadales bacterium
CCACGCCGCGCCGGCGGCCCGGAGCGGCGGCTCCAGGCCGGCCGAGGCCTGGTCACAGGCGATCACGGTCACCTCCCCGGCGACCCGCTCCGGCGCAGCCAGGAAGCGGCGCACGCCGGCCAGCTGGTCGCGTCCGTCCCGTCCAGCCGGGCCCACGCCCATGGGGGCACATGAGGCGGTGCAGATCCCACAGCTCACGCAGAGCGCCGGGTTCACACGGGCCACGAACTCGGCGCGCCCGTCGGTGCGCTCGAGCATGGTGATTGCCTCGTAGGGACAGTCGAGGGCGCACTGGGAGCAGCCGGTGCAGAGCGGCTCGTGGACGACCGACGGCGACGGCACTTCCCGCGGCCGGGTGAGGCGCGGCACCAGAAGGAGCGCGGTGCCGGTGAGGAGGACCAGCCCCCAGACGACGCCCGGCGACAGGGCCCGTGTGGCCGGGAGCCAGAAGCCGTAGAACCAGCTGATCTCTACCTGCTCGGGAAGGACGAACGGATTCGCCTCCGGCGCCATCGCCAGCGGCCACGCCACCGCGACCGCGGTCAGCACGCCAACGGTTCCCCAGAGCAGCGGCCTGGGCGGCAGCAGCACCGGCCGGGCCAGCCGGGAGACGTGGAGCCAGAGCACCAGGCCCAGGCCGAGCGGGAGGGCGACGTGGAGGAAGAGATTGAGGAAGAAGAAGGCGTCGGGGACGGGGCGTTCCCCGGTGAAGGCGCGGCGGATCGGCTCGGAGAGCAGCGGCACCGCCTCGAGGATCCGGGCGCCCTCCTCGGCGAGGGCGAGGCCGAAGCCGTCCCACACCATCACGAAACCGGTCCACCCGGAGACGAGCACGAGGAAGAGGAGGATCAGCCCCGACACCCAGGCGAGGGTCCGGGGACCCCACGACCGGTTCTGCCCCAGCATCCGGAGGGCGTGGACCAGAGTGGCCACCACCGCGGCGTCGGAGGCGTAGCGATGGAGGCCCCGGACCCAGTTGCCGGTCCAGGGGTCGGCGGTGAGCCGCGCCACCGAGCCCCACGGTTCACCGATCCGGTAGAACAGGAGCAGCCACAGACCGGTGCCGAGCAGGACCAGCCAGAGGACCACCACCAGGGTGCCGCTCTGGTAGAGCGGGTTGTAGCGCCAGCCGTAGAGCCGGTTGAGGGCGCGGTCGGCGGCGCCGAACAGCCGGCGGACCGGGATCAGGGCAGGGCTCGCGGGGCGGGGCATTGAGGGGTCTTGCGCGTCGGTGTGAATATCATATACTCATGATAATAGCACAATCAAGTTCCACCCCCACCCTTGCTCCGGGAGAGCCGACATGGCCGACCTGCCCGAGGTACCGGACCCCCCCGCGATTCCGCTGGGCCAGCGTCTGTTCGACAACGTCTTCCTCTGGCTCGCGGCCGGCGTGGCCGTGATGCTGATCGTCTACACCGCCTGGGGCCTCTGGGAGGTGCTGACCCTCCCGCAGGCCACCCTGCCCTGAGGAGCCGACCATGGCCGACATCCATACCGGGCTCGACTCCCCCCGCGGCATCTGGTGGAAGCCCGCCCACCGCAACGAGAAGCTCTGGGTGACGATCGCCTTCGCCTGGTGCATGGTACTGTTCGCGATGATGCCGCTCTGGCACTGGAAGGGCGGCCAGAACCCCTCCGGCATCCGGCGCCGGGTCGCACCGGCCGCCTTCTACCAGCGGACCCAGGAGTTCATCGCCCAGTACCGGGTCGGAGAAGACCACGGGATCCCGATCGTGGCGCCGCCGCCGGGAAGCGACATCTACCTCGCGGCGATGACCTACCAGTGGACCCCGATCCTCAAGCTGCAGCAGGGCGCCGAGTACACCCTGCACCTCTCGGCGCTGGACGTGAACCACGGCTTCAACCTCAATCCGCTCAACGTGAACTTCCAGGTCGTCCCCGGGTATGACTACGGCCTCCGGGTCACCCCCACGGAGGCCGGGGACTTCCGGATCATCTGCAACGAGTTCTGCGGCATCGGCCACCACACCATGGTGGGCCGGGTCATCGTGGTCAACGAGAAGGGTGAGGAAGTCGCCCGCGCGGGAGGCCAGCCATGAGTGCAACCGTCGCTTTCCGGACCTGCCCCTTCACCGGCCGGAAGATCGACCCGGTGGCGGACCGCCTGACCCAGGCCAATGCCGTGCTGGCGGTGGTCTCCCTCCTGATCGGAGCGGTCGCGGCCGTGCTGCTGGTGCTGACCCGCTGGCAGGCGGTGCACCTGCTCAACGCCGAGTGGTTCTACCGGATTCTCGGCGTGCACGGCATGAACATGCTGATCTTCTTCATCATCTTCTTCGAGATGGCGGTGCTCCACTTCACGAGTACCGCGCTCCTCAACGCCCGGAACGTGGCCCCGAAACTGTCGTGGGCCTCCTTCGGCCTGATGGTCCTCGGGGCGGCGATGGTGGAGTGGCTGATGTGGACCGGCAAGGCCGACGTCCTCTTCACCTCGTACGTGCCACTCAAGGCCCACCCGCTGTTCTACCTGGGGGTGATCCTCTTCGCGGTCGGGGCCCTGCTGGTGACGGCGATCTTCTTCGCCAACCTGCACGTGGCGAAGCGGGAACGCACCTACGAAGGTTCGGTGCCTCTGGTGGTCTTCGGTGCGGCCACCGCCGCGATCATCGCGGTGATCACCCTCCTGCACGGGGCGGCGATCTACATTCCCACCTTCCTCTGGTCCCTCGGCCTGATGAACGTCGACGCCCAGGTCTACCGGCTGATCTGGTGGGGGCTGGGGCACTCGTCGCAGCAGATCAACGTGGCGGCGATGGTGGCCATCTGGTACATGCTGGGGGCGCTGACGGTCGGGGCCATCGTCCTGAACGAGAAGATCAGCCGGATGGCGTTCGTCCTCTACATTCTCTTCATCTCCATGGCGTCGGCCCACCACCTCCTGGTGGATCCCGGAATGGGGCCGTCCTGGAAGGTGGTCAACACTTCCTACTTCATGTACATGGCAGTGCTGGCCAGCATGGTCCACGGCTTTACCGTCCCGGCCGGGATGGAAATGGGCCAGCGGCTGCGGGGCTTCACCCGCGGCATGTTCGATTGGCTCCGGCGGGCGCCGTGGGGGGACCCCGGCTTCAGCGGGCTGGTCTTCTCGGTGGTGCTGTTCGGCTTCATCGGCGGGATCACCGGCGTCACCATCGGCACCGAGCAGATCAACATCATCGTCCACAACACCTTGCGGGTGCCGGGGCACTTCCACGCCACCGTCGTGGCCGGGACGGCGATGGCCTTCATGGCGGTCACCTACTACCTGATTCCGCTGGTGTTCCGGAAGCGGGTGGCGTTCTGGGGGATGGCGAGGATCCAGCCGTACGTCTTCTCGATCGGGATGACGATCTTCACCATGACGATGACCTTCGCGGGGAGCTTCGGGGTGCCGCGCCGGCACTGGGACATCAGCTTCAGCCAGGCGCCCTTCTCGGTGCAGTTCAGTCCCGCGGTGGACCTGCTGCTGGCCCTGATGGCGATCGGCGGGCTGCTGGCGGCCACCGGCGCCTTCATGTTCATCGCGATCGCCGTGGTGTCGGTCTTCTTCGGGCAGCCGCTGGGTGAGCTGGCGCCCGGCGTGGCGGTGGCCGGCGTGCCGCAGGGACTCACCAACCCGCCGGTCCACGCCGCCGACGTGGACCGGCGGGCGGACGAGCTGCAGGCCACCAGGAGCCTCTGGGGCCCGGCCCCCGGCACCATGGCGCTGGTCTTCGTCTTCCTGGGGGCGTTCGTGGTCTACTTCTTCGTCAACTGGAAGGTGCTCTCCTTCGTGTGGAAGATCGGGTGACACGATGACGGGGCGTGCGTGGGGTGCGTTGGCGGGACTGGGGGTGGTCCTGGTGACCACGGTCGCGTGGTGGGCGCTGGCGCTGGTCCCGCTCGATCCCTCGGCACCGGAATGGCTCGCCCGGACCCGCGAGGTCTGCTTCGGCGCCAGCCGTGACGGACTGCCCCATGCCGGCGGCTGGCTGCTGCTGATCGGCGAGCCGCTGGGGATGCTGGCGGCACTGACGATCGGCTGGCAGGACGAACTCCGCGAAGGGCTTGCCGGGCTGACCAACCGCTGGGCCGGGCGGGTCGCGATGGCGGTCACGGCGCTGGTGCTGCTCGCCGGGGTAGCCGCCGCCGCCGACCGGGTCTCCGCCGTGCGGGGAGACGTGTTCGACCCCAACGGCGGCACCGACCCGGCCGCGATCGTGGCCGCGGGGCGGATGGACCGGAAGGCGCCCGCCCTGGGCCTGGTGGACCAGCACGGCGAGGTGGTGCGGACCGAGAACTACCGCGGGCAGACCCTGCTGGTGACCTTCGCCTACGCCCACTGTGCCACCGTCTGTCCGGTGATCGTCCGCGACCTGCTCGAAGTGCGGCGCCAGCTGGGGGAGCACGCCCCGCCGCTCCTGATCGTGACCCTCGACCCGTGGCGCGATCCACCGGCCCGGCTGCCGGCGATCGCCGAAACCTGGCAGCTCGATGAGGGCACCCGGGTGCTGAGCGGAACGGTGGAGGCCGTCGAACTGGCGCTGTCCGCCTGGCAGGTGCCCCGCAGCCGGAATACCGTCACCGGGGAGCTCATTCATCCGGCCATCGCGTACGTGGTGAGCCCGGCAGGCCGGATTACCCACCTGGTGGACGGGAGCCTCGAGGCGACGCTGCTGGCGCTGAAGGAGTAGGCGGAGGGGCGGAGAGGCGGAAAGTATGACGAGGGGGCCAGACCCGCAGGTCTGGCCCCCTCGCTCCGCTCGGGGTGACCGGGTCAGCGGCGGGCGGCCAGCGCCGCCGGGCGCTCACGAAGCGACGACTCGATCTCGGCCCGGGTGATCTTCCTGGGGATGTTCCAGCCGTCCTGTTTCGTCACCGGCACCGTGACCGAGAAGACCTTGCCCTCGGAGATCTGGACCATCGCCTGGGCCACGTCGTCCTGGCCCTGCGAGACGGTGACCACCAGGGTCCACTCCCCGGCCTGGTCCCACTGCTGATCGACCGCGTAGACCCCGGTCCGCGAGGTGGTGCGCACCTTGAGCGGCAGGCTCTTCCGCTCCCCATTCACCAGCCCCTCCGCGACCGCCGTCACCGGGAAGCCGGTCGGGGTGCCGTGATGGAAGGCGTGCACCAGCAGGTAGGCATCCCGGGTGGAACGGTCGTGCGGATTGGCCGGCAGCTCGATCGAGATCCAGGGCGGGCCCGCCAGCTCGTCGGCGGTGGCGATTGGGGGCAGGGCGGCGGCCAGCAGGACCAGGGCGGACGTGAACCTTCGCATGGGGCACCTCGAGTCAGGGTTGGCGTTCAGGAAGCACGACCCTGAGATGCCGCCCACGGTGCCGGGGTTTACCGGGTGATGGTCACCGTGCCCTTGAGGGACCGGGCGCTGACCGTCGCCCCGGGCGTGCCGGCCCCAAAGACCAGCGTCTTTCCCTTGACGGGCTGTCTGGTGCCGTCGAGTTGGTTCACGATCGCGCCTCCAGGAGAAGCGAGCCGGAACTCGGCATTGACGGCGCCGACGAACTGGAGGTGAATGTCGGCCGAATGGGTCTCCGTCTCGAGCAATGCGGCCGGGGCGAGATTGCCGCTGAACCGGATCGAGCCGCCCACCGTTTCGAGGCGCCCCCGGTCGAGCGCCGCAGACGCCACCTCCACCCCACCGCTCACCGTCTCGACGCTCAGGTCGCCAGCCTTGGTGCGGACCGAGACCCGCCCGCCGCTGGTGCGGGCCCGGAGGACCGGGGCCGCCGCCTCCACGGTGATCGGCCCGTCGATCGACTCGAGCGAGGCGATGGTCGGCTGGCCCCGCACCGTGATCGACCCGTTGACCGAGAGGACGTCGAGCTCCCCCTGGGTGCCGGTCACCTCGACGGCGGCGGTGGCACCCTTGATCCAGAGGCGGGCGCGCCGGGGAACCTGCACCACCAGCTCGGTCCCGGGTCCGGCGCCGCTCTCGTCGCCTTCGATCCCCAGCTTGGCCGCCGGGCCCCGGCCGCCGCCGAAGAACGACCCGCCTCCCGCCGGGATCCGGGCCACCACGGCGATGGTGTCGCGATCCCAGCCGGAGACGATGGCCTTCCCCGCCGGGAGGTAGATGCGGATCGAGGCGTCGGCATTGACCGGGAACCGCCGGTCGACCGTCTGCTGAGCCGGCAGCAGCGCAGGACACAACAGCAGGCACGCCAGTACGCGGAACGTCATGTCGTATAGTCTCCCACCCGGCGCAGCAGCCGGAGCTTCTTCCGTACCGCGGACTCCGCCAGCGCCTGCGCCACCGGGTCGGCCGGTGTGGCAAGCAGCTGCGCCTTGGCTTCCCGGATGGCGTCCTCGATGATCCGGAGATCGCGGCCGAGCGCCTCACGAACCAGAGGCGGCAGGCTGGCGTCACCGAGGCGTGCCGCCTCGAGTTCCAGGGCCGCAGCCTCGGCCGAGGTCGTGGTGGTGGTCATCACCTCGGGCGGGGCCGGCCCCGCTCCCCGGAGGGCCCAGAGACCGATGGCGCCAGCCAGCACGGCCGTCGCGGCGATCAACGCGCCGGACACGCGGCGGCGCGGCGGCTCGGCGATCCGACGCGCGATGTCGCCCCAGAGTTCGCGCGCCGGCGCCACCGAACGGGGCAGGCCGGGCAGGGCCGTCGCCACCATCCGGGCCGCCTCGGCGTCGAGCCGGCATGAGGCACAGATCGCCAGATGGGCCGCGACGGCGTGAGCCGTCTCCACGTCGAGCCGACCGGCAATCCAGTCGTCGAGTACGTCCGTCACCCCCCCGCAGTCGAGCATGTTCATGCCAGTCTCTCCCTCAGCAGCCGCCGGGCCCTGAAGAGGTGGGCCTTGCAGGTCCCGACCGCGAGCTGCAGCCGTTCGGCGATCTCCTCGTGCCGCCAGCCCTCCACGTCGTGCAGGACAAAGACGGTCCGGCAGCCCTCGGGCAAGGAGGCGATCGCCTGTTCCAGGTCCATCGTCCGGCCCGGATCGTGGTCACCCGGCACCGGGATTTCCGGCGGATCGGCCCAGAGCGGAAGACGGCGGTCACGCCGCCGCGCCGCCCGCAGGTGCATCATCGTGACGTTCACGGTCAGGCGGTGCAGCCAGGTGCCGAAGCTGCTGTCGCCCCGGAACGATGCCAGCCCGCGCCACGCCTGCACGAAGACATCCTGTGTCAGTTCCTCGGCGGTCCGCGCGTCGGCCACGAGCCGGAGACAGACGGCGTGAACCCGGCCCACGTGGCCCTGGTAGAGCGCCCGGAACGCCTCGGCGTCGCCCGCCGCGGCGCGGGCTACGGTCAGGTCGCGGGGTGTCTCCGTCAAGGCGGACCGGGCCACGCCCGGATTGGCATGCAGGGCCATCGAAGCAGGGTGCACCAGGATAGGATGCCGGCCGGACCCCGAAGGTTTACCCTGTCCCCCTTGCCTGTGACAGGGGGCGACGCCACTGTTGCTGGATACCCCAGCAAGGAGTCCCGATGAAGTCCCGTCACGTCCTGGCCGCTCTCGCGCTGGCCACCTTTGCCGCCGCTCCAGCCGCGGCCCAGACCGGCGAGGCGCTGCTCAAGTCGATGGCGAGCTACACGCCGGTCAAGAACCTCACGTTCCCGGTTCCCGCGACCGATGTCTACAAGGCGGTCTGGGACATCAACGCCGGGACCGAAAAGCCCGGCGATATCGACCCCAAGTTCAAGAGTGTGGCGAACTTCCTGGTCATGGCCGAGGAGGCTGGGGTCCCGCGCTCCAACATCAAGCTGGCGATGGTGGTACACGGCAACTCCGCCAAGAACCTGCTCCAGAACGATGCCTACAAGGCGATCACCGGGGTGGACAACCCGAACATTGCCCTCCTCGAGGCCCTCAACGCGGCCGGGGTGCAGGTCATCATCTGTGGACAGAGCATCCCCAACCGGAAACTGCCCGCCGACAAGTTGCTGCCGTTCGTGAAGGTCTCACTGTCCGCGACCTTCGCGCACGTGACGCTGCACAACCAGGGGTACCTCCAGTTCTAGAGAGCCGAGAACCGAGAGCGGAGACACCGGTGGCCTGGAGCCCTCGGCTCTCCGCTCTCTACTCTCTACTCTCTACTCTCGGCTCTCTGCTCGCGGGTAGATCCCGATCGCGTGGCTGCGGTAGTTCGGTGACCACCGGCCGGTCGGGGTGTTGACCCACAGCGCGCCGGTCGGCACCTCGGGCATGTGGCAGTCGATGCACTCCGCCTGCAGCCGGCTGCCGAGCCGGGCGGCATCGGGATGGGATGCCGCTTCGTGGCAGGAAAGGCAGCGCCCGGCCAGCACCGTGAGGTCACGTTCCGCGACGTGGGGGTCGTGGCAGCTGGCGCAGGTCATCGACGGGCTGGCGCGGAAGCAGGGCGTCCGCCGCATCAACTCGACCTGGTTGCCGTGCACGTCGGGCCTGGGGGCGTCCCGGTCGGTGGCGGGGTGGAACCAGTCGTCGAGGGGCTCCCCGACCTGGTAGGTGCCGGCAGGGCGCTTCGGGTTCCGGGGGCCGCCATGGCAAAGGCCACAGTTGTCGAGCTGCCGCTCCCGCGGCAGGCGCCCGGGGTTGATGACCGCATGGGCCACGGTGTCCCCGGGATGGTCGGTATGCCAGGCCACGTGTTCGCGACCGTCCCCGTGACACTTGCTGCACGAGACGCCCAGCTGATACCGGCTGCCGTAGCGTGCCTTCCGGGCGCCCTGGCTGGTGTCGATCGTGAACCAGGTGGCGTGACACTCGAGGCAGCGCGGCACCACCACCCGGTCGAACTCCACCATCCCATCGACGTAGCCAGGGCTGTTGATCCAGCGGCTGGCGCCGGAGAGCCACGACACCGGCAGCTCGTAGAGAATGCCGTCGCGCCAGTAGAGGTAGGTCTGGCCGATCTTGCCGGAGCCGACCACGAGGTCGAACCGTTCGGTCCGGCTCAGCCGGGCGACGCTATCGATGGCGGTCTGGTAGAAGCCGCTGTCCCGCCGGTCCATCCGGAAGAAGATGTTGGGAGCCCTGGTCTGGAGGCGGTTCTGCCCCTCGGAGAAGTCGCCCAGGATGGTGAGGCTGTCGGCTTCGGCGGAGGTACGGGCGTGGGCCGTGCCGGACCAGGACGCCACGATCGCCGCGTGGCACGGCTGGCAGGTGCCTGCCGCCAGGGGGGCGCCATCCGGACTGGCACCGGGGTCTCGGCCAGGGTCGCCGCAGCCGGCCGCGGCCAGGAGGAACAGCACGCGCCAGGCAGTGGCGCCGCGGCTCATTTCCGGCCGAACAGCCGCGCGACGGCCCGACCGGCGCCCTTCACGATCGCCACCGTCCTGTGCCAGAACATGACCGCCACCCCCGCGATCGCCGCGAGGATGGAGGCCAGGGGCATGGCGGTTTCGGGACCAAGGTAGAGCATGCCGGAATATAGGTCTGGTTCGAGAGTCGTGACTCGAGAGAGGGTTGGCAGATCCTCTCTCGACCCTCGACTCTCGACTCACAAGGTGGACAGCACCTCGTCGATGATGCGGAGCCCCTCGTCGACGTCCTCCGCGTCCACGACCAGGGGCGGCGCCAGGCGGAGAGCACTCGGCCCCGCGCCCAGGAGCAGCAGGCCCCGGTGGAACGCGCCCAGCACCAGTGCCTCGACGACGTGCGGGTTGGGTTCCCGAGTGGCCCGGTCCGTCACGAACTCGAGTCCGATCATCAGCCCGAGTCCCCGGACGTCGCCGATCACCTGGTGCTTCTCCGCCAGCTTCCTCACCCCGGCGATCAGCCGGTCGCCCATCAGCCGGGCATTCTCCATCAGGCCGCCCTCGACCAGGTCGAGCGTCGCCAGCGCCGAGGCGACACAGACCGGGTTGCCGCCGAAGGTCGAACCGTGAGCACCCTTCTTCCAGGTCGTCACCGACTCCTTGGCGACGAAGGCGCCGATCGGCATCCCGCTGCCCAGCCCCTTGGCGGTGAGGAGGATGTCTGGTTCGACCCCGAAGTGATCGCAGGCCCACAGCTTCCCGGTGCGGCCCACCCCGCTCTGCACCTCGTCGGCCACCAGCAGGATGCCGTGCCGGTCGCAGAGTTCCCGGATCGCCTGCAGCCATCCCGGTGGCGGCACCACGTAGCCGCCTTCGCCCTGGATCGGCTCGACGAAAACCGCGGCGATCTCCTTCGGGTCCACGTGCCGCCCGAAGAGGTCGCGCTCGATCTGCTCGACACAGTAGAGCCCGCACGCCGGGAAGTGCTTGTCGTACTCGCAGCGGTAGCAGTTGCCGAAGGGAACGTGGTGCACGCCGGGGAAGAACGGTCCCATCCCGGCCCGCTGCCGCGCCTTGCTGGAGGTGAGCGCCAGCGCCCCGGTGGTGCGTCCATGGAACGAGCCCTTGAAGGCGAGCAGCCCCGGCCGGCCCGTGGCGTACCGCGCCAGCTTGATGGCGCCCTCCACCGCCTCGGTGCCCGAGTTGGTGAGGAAGACCTTCTTGGGACTCGTCCCGGGGGCGATCCGGGCAAGCCGCTCGGCCAGCGCGGCCATCCCCTCGAAGTAGAAGTCCGAGCCGCAGATGTGCAGGAACCTGCCAGCCTGTTCCTGGATCGCCTTCACCACCACGGGGTGGTTGTAGCCGGTCGAGGACACGGCGATCCCGGCCATCATGTCGAGGTACCGGTTGCCGTCCACGTCCTCCACCATCGCGCCTTCGCCGCGCGCGATCACCAAGGGGTACTCCTTGAGGTAGCAGGTGGAGGTGTAGCGCAGGTCACGCTCGACGATGGCCCGGGCGTTCGGACCGGGCGGAGGCGTGGTGATGCGGGGATAGTCGTGTGCCATGGTCGTCAGTCGTCAGTCGTCAGTCGTGAAAGCGCCGCCAGCAGGCGCCGGATGATCTCGTCCAGTTCCTCCTCGGTCACCACGAAGGGTGGCGCCAGCGTCACCAGGTCGCCGTTGGCGCCGTCGGCGTGGCCGGTGTTGGGCCAGACGACCAGTCCTTCCGCCATGGCCGCCTCGACCAGCCGCTCGGTGAGTCTGGCACTCCGGGGAAAGGGCGCGCGGCTCGCCTTGTCCTGCACCAGTTCGATGCCGGCCAGGAGCCCACGGCCGCGCACGTCGCCCACCAGGGGGTGGTCGCGGAGCACTTCGAGCTTCTGGTGGAGCAGGGTGCCCATCCGGTGGCAGCGCTCGAGCAGGCCGTGCTGCTCGACGTACCTCACCGTGGCAAGACCGGCGGCGCAGAGAACGGGGTGGTGCGAGAAGGTCTGGGCATGCATCAGGCTGCCCGACCCCTTCGCCAGCACGTCGGCGATCCGGGTCGGAACGTGCAGCGCCGACAGTGGCACGTACCCGCCGGTGATCCCCTTGCCCATGGTGAGGAGGTCGGGCACCGCGCCGTACCACTCGAGCGCCGACCAGGTCCCGGTGCGGCCCGCGCCCGACAGCACCTCATCGGCGATCCAGAGGACATCGTAGCGGTCGCAGATCTCCCGGACGCGGGCCCAGTAGCTGGCCCGCGGGACGGTGGCGCCGGTGCTGGAACCGCCCACGGGCTCCGCGATGAAAGCCGCCACCGTTTCCGGTCCCTCGGCCAGGATCGCGTCCTCAAGGGCGTCACCGGTGCAGGCGGGGCAGGAGCCCTCGCCCCGGCAGGCGCAGCGGTAGGCGTACGGCGCCGGCACCCGCGGGACGCTGACCAGCCAGTCTTTGAAATAGGTCTGGTAGCGGGGCCGACCCGAGGCCGAGAGCGCCAGCAGGGTGTTGCCGTGATAGCCCGGGGTGAGCGACAGCACCTTGTGCTTGGACTCCACGCCCGACTCCACCCAGTACTGCCGCGCCAGCTTGAGGGCCGCCTCCACCGCCTCGGAACCACTGGTCAGGAAGTAGACGTGGTCGAGATCGCCCGGCGCCCGCCTGGCCAGTTCGGCCGCGAGGGCTTCTGCAGGCTCGCTGGTGAACTGGGTGCCGTTGACGTAGGCCAGCCTTGCCGCCTGGGCGCCGATGGCCTCGGCGATCTCCCGCACCCCGTGACCCAGGGTTGCCACATAGGCCCCGCCGACACCATCCAGGTAGGCCCGGCCGGACTCGTCGTGAATCCAGCAACCCTCCCCCCGGACGGCCAGAGGGAAGTCCTTTGTCAGGGAGCGGTACAGGACCGCGGAATCGGGGTAGTGGTGCACGGAAACAGGAAGCAGGGAACCGGAAAACAGGGAACAGGGAACAGGGAACAGGGAACAGAGCCGCCGGGCGCCAGCCGGTCGCGCGGACCTGGCAGCGGCTGTATTGTATACGAATCCCCATGACGGCGCCCGTGTCCCCCGGCCTGGTCCGTTCCATCGGACGATGGAGCCTTGCTGCCCTCGTCCTGAACGGGATCATCGGGAGCGGCGTGTTCGCCCTCCCCGGCACGGTGGCCGACAAGCTCGGCTGGCTGGCGATCCCGGCCTGGATCGGGGCCGGTTTCGTCGCCCTGGCCATCATCATGTCGTTCGCCGAGGTGGCCTCGCGCTTCGACCGGGCTGGCGGGCCGTATCTCTATGCCCAAGCAGCATATGGCCGGTTCGTCGGCCTCCAGATGGCCTGGATGGCGCTGTTCGTCCGGCTGATCTCGGCGGCGGTGCAGATCAACCTGCTGAACACCTACCTGGCCGGCTTCTGGACGCCGGCGGGCACCCGCGTCGGCGGGGCGGTGACCTCCGCGGTCCTGCTCGGCTTTCTCGCCTGGGTCAACTTCCTGGGCGTCAAGGGCGGGACGGGCACCAGCAACTTCTTCTCGGTCGTGAAGCTCACCTCGCTCGCCGGCTTCGCGGCGCTGGGGATCGCCTGGATCGCAGCCGGGAAGACGGTCACGGCGCCGCTGGCGACCGCCAATACCCCCGACGGCTGGCTCAACGTCCTGCTGTTGCTGATGTTCGCCTACGGCGGCTTCGAGGCGGCGCTGATCCCGATGGCCGAGGCGAAGGATCCTCGTCGGGACGCGCCGTTCGCCCTGCTGGTGGGGCTCGGGGCGGTGGCGGTGGCTTACGTCCTGGTGCAGGTGGTGGTGGTCGCGACGCTGTCCGACCCGGCCGCCAATGACCGGCCCCTGGCCGCCGCCGCCCGGGTGATGATGGGTGAGTCGGGGGCAGTGCTGATGACCATTGCCGCCATGCTGTCGGTATACGGCTGGACCTCGGGCGGCATGCTCAACATCCCCCGGCTGACGATGGCGATGGCCGACAGCGGCGACCTGCCGAAGCCGCTCGGCCGGATCCACCCGCGATACCACACGCCGTACGTCTCGATCGTCGGCGTGGCGGTGGCAATCTTCCTGCTGAGCCTGCAGGGGTCGCTGCTCCAGAACATCAGCCTGGCCACGGTGAGCCGGATGATCACCTACGGCCTGGTCTGCGCGACGGTCCTGACGTTCCGCCGGTGGGACCGGTTAAAGCCAGGGGTCGTGGGCGAGGCCCGCTTCCGCGCCCCGGCTGGGCAGACCCTGGCCATCCTCGGCATCGCGGTCTCGCTGGTGCTGGTGGTGCGGATGAACCTGCGGGAGCTGCTCTCGCTCGGCGCCGTGGTCGCGGTGGCTGCCCTCCATTGGGGGGTGGTGCGCGGCCGGCCAGGCAGAGCCGCGTAGGACGAAGTGCTGGCACGGGGCGCCCTGGCGGGCGGCCCGACTCAACCGGGAGGAGTTCGTCATGCCGATCAGCCGCCGCACGTTTCTGCAGAGCCTCGGGGCCGCCGGGGCGGCATCCACCCTCCTGCCGCTGGTGCAGGGGCGGGGCCTCGAGGCCGCCATCGGCGGATCCCCGCTGCCGTGGACGGCCGGCGAGATCCGGCTCGACAGCAACGAGAACCCGTACGGGCCGTCGGCCGAAGCGTTGAAGGCCATCGCGGGCTGGTACGGCGAAGCGGGCCGGTACCCCGACTTCGTGGTCCGGGAACTCCGGGCCGCGGTGGCGAAGAGCGTCGGTGTGCCGGAAGACGCACTGCTGTTCGGCTGCGGCTCGGGTGAACTGCTCAAGATCGCGGTGGAGGCGTTCGTCACCACCGACCGCCACGCCGTGACGGCGTCGCCCACCTTCGAGACCATCCAGTCGCGAGCCACCAGTCTCAAGCTGCCCTTCAAGGCGCCCCGAGTGGATGGGTCGCTGCGGCTGGACCTCGACGCCATGGTAACCGCCGCGCCGGGCGCCGGCCTGGCCTTCCTCTGCAATCCCAACAACCCGACCGGCACGCTGCATCCGACCGCCGCGATCGAGGACGCCACCGCCAGGATCCTGAGGGCCGCGCCGGAGGCGATCGTCCTCATCGACGAGGCCTACTTCGAGTACGTGAACGACCCCGGCTACCGGACCATGATCCCGCTGGCGCTGGCGGAGCCGCGGGTGATCGTGGCACGGACCTTCTCCAAGATCCACGGGATGGCGGGGCTCCGGCTCGGCTACGTGGTGGGGCAGGCGAAGACGCTGGAGCGGATGCGGCCCCACATCGCCCCGAACAACGTCAACGTTCTGGCCGCCGGCGCGGCGATCGCCAGCCTGGGAATCGCGGGACACGCCGAGGCGGAGGCGCGGAAGAACCTGGCGGCGCGGGAGTGGACCACGAAGCTGTTCACCGGCCTGGGCTACCGGGTGGCGCCGTCGCACACCAACTTCGTGATGGTGGACATCCGGCGGCCGGTACCGGCCTTTCGCGAGGCTTGCCGGGCGAAAGGGGTGGCAGTGGGGCGGCCGTTTCCGCCGCTGGACACCTGGGCTCGCGTCTCGATGGGCACGATGGAGGAGATGCAGCGGGCGGCGGTGGTGTTCCGGGAAGTGTTGGGATAACTCAGTTGTAGCGGGCGGCCGATCAGGCCGCCCGTGCCTGGCATCGAACGCA
>DASWBQ010000157.1:0-2660 GCA_036390535.1 Gemmatimonadales bacterium
GACCACGACCTGCTCTGCCTCTGGACCGACGGCCTCGTGGACGCGGAGAGTGCTGATGGCGAGCGGTTCGGGGAAGGGCGCCTGATCCGTTGGCTGGTCGCCCTCCGCGACCGACCGGTGGCGGAGATCGTTGCGACCGTCATGGATGAGGTGGAGCGGCACGCGGTCGCGCCGGCCGATGACCGGACCCTTCTGGTGCTCCGATCCTGATGACCCGGGCGAAGAAGCGCTTCGGACAGCATTTCCTTTCCAACCCCCACCTCCTGGACCGCATTGCCGCCGCCCTCGACCCGCAGCCCGGGGACCGGGTGCTGGAGATCGGCCCCGGACATGGTGCGCTCACCGCGGCGCTGCTCGGTCGCGGGGCCCGCGTCACGGCGCTGGAGGTGGACCGGGACCTCATTCCGGGGCTGGTGGCCCGTTTCCCTGACGTGGCGGTGGTCGCTGCCGACGCCCTCGACGTCGATTGGCATGACCTGGCCGGCCCGGGTGACGCCGGGCGCTGGCTGATTGCGGGCAACATCCCCTACAACATCACGACGCCCCTGATCGACAAGGCTCTCGCGCCGCCTCGGCCGGCAGCCGTGGTCTTCCTGGTCCAGAAGGAAGTCGCCGACCGGGTAACGGCCCGGCCCGGCACGGCCGCGTACGGCGCTCTCTCGGTCGGCGTGCAGGCGGTGGCGAGGGCCGAACGGGTCTTCGTGGTGCCGGCCGGAGCCTTCCAGCCGCCACCCAGAGTGGACTCCGCCGTCATCCGGCTCACGCCATTGGCGCCGCCGCTGGTGACTGACCGAGAGGTCCCCGCCTTCCGCCGCATGGTCACCGGTCTCTTCAGCTACCGGCGGAAGCAGCTGCTCCGCGGGCTGCGTGAACTCACCGGGTGGCCGGCGGTGCGCGCGGTTCCGGTTCTGGCGGGATTGGGACTGGACACCACCGTGCGGCCCGAGGTGCTGGCGCCCGCGGCCTTCGTGGCGCTGTTCCGCGCCCTCGTTGACGCGGGGTGGAGTGGTGAGTAATATGTGAAAGTTTTCACAAATTTTCATGCGCAAAGCCGCCGACTCGACCATCCGCCGCCTCTCCCTGTACCTGCGGTATCTCGAAGAATTCGAGCACCGGGGCCAGGCCACCGTCAGCTCCGATGCGCTGGCCACCCGGGGCGGCACCACCTCCGCCCAGGTCCGGAAGGACCTCTCCTTCTTCGGCTCATTCGGCAAGCGGGGTCTCGGATATCCTGTCGCGGAGCTGGCCATCCAGCTGCGGGAGATCCTCGGGCTCAACCGGCGGTACCGGCTGGCGGTGATCGGGGCGGGGAAGATCGGCAGCGCGCTGGTGCAGTATCGGGGGTTCCGTGTCCGCGGGTTCGACATCGTGGCGATCTTCGACACCGATCCCGGCAAGGTCGGCCGGACCTTCAACGGCCTCGAGGTGCGGGACATGACGGTCCTGGAGTCTGCCCTGGCCGCGACGCCGGTCGACATGGGCGTCATCGTGGTTCCCGGGGAGCAGGCCCAGGCCGTGGCGGACCGGCTGGTCGGCTGCGGGGTGAAGGCGATCCTCAACTTCGCGCCGGCGCAGCTGACGGTACCCGATGAGGTCAGCCTGAAGAACGTCAATCTCGCGCTGGAGCTCGAGGCCCTCTCCTTCGCCCTCGCCAACCGCTAGACCAGGCCGGATCCGCGGCGCGGACGGCTGGTTATCCTTCAGCCGATGCTCGCCGTCCACCCCGTCACCCCGCTCCTCGATCGGGCCGTTGTCCTGCTGGCCCGGGGACCGTGCACTGCTGACACCCTGACGCGGGAGGTGATGGGGCTTCCTGCCGCTCCCCCCGCCGTCGCGACACGCCTGGCCTCCGCACTGCTGGGTGCCGACCCACGGGTCAGCCAGCTCGCCGATGGCCGCTGGGCCCTGGTGCCGGCGGCGACCGGCTCCCCGGGGCTCACCGAGATCCCGTTTGCGGTGGTGGACGTGGAGACCACCGGCATGAGTGCCGATGGGCACCGGGTGCTCGAAGTCGGCGTGGTGGTAGTGCAGGGCGCCCGCCGCGAGGTGGTGTTCGACCAGCTCGTGAATCCCGGCCGCCCGGTGCCGCGGGCGATCACCAGCGTCACCCGGATCACCGACGCCGACGTGCGGGACGCCCCGACCTTCCAGGAAATTGCTGATGACCTTCTGGGCGTCCTGGCGGGTCGGGTCTTCGTGGCCCACAACGCCCGGTTCGACTGGGCGTTCCTGGCGGCCGAGCTGCGTCGCACCCGTGGCGTGATCCCCTCCGGTCCCCAGCTCTGCACCGCGCGGCTGGCCCGGCGCCTGGTGCCCGAGGCCGAGTCCTGCGGGCTCGATTGGCTCTCCACCTGGTTCGGCCTCGAGAACCCCGCCCGGCATCGCGCCTGCGGGGACGCGTGGGCCACGGCGGAACTGCTGCTGCGCCTCCTGGAGCGTGCCCGGCTCGACGGCGCCCGGACCCTCCAGGACCTGGAGATGATGCAGGGACCAAGGAAGCGGATGCGTCCGTCACGAAGGAAACAGGCAACAGGAAGCAGGAAACGGGGATCCGGCAACCGGCCCCGGGAAGGGAATGGAGAGACCTGACGGGGTAGCGGAACGAAATGCCGTTCCTGTTCTCTGTTTCCTGTTCCCTGTTTCCTGTTCGGTGTTTGGCA
>DASWBQ010000158.1:0-10326 GCA_036390535.1 Gemmatimonadales bacterium
GGACGGTGGCTCGGCCCCGAACTGGGCACGTTCGCAGGCGCCTTCGCGGTCGGCCTGGGGAGCAACCTCTACGCCCGCTGGCTCGACAAGCCCGAGGCGATCACGGAGGTCCCGGGCATCCTGATCCTGGTGCCGGGGAGCATCGGGTTCCGGGGCATCACCGCGATGCTCGACAACGAGGTGGTGTCGGGAGTGGAAACCGGCTTCCGGGTGCTGCTGATCGCGAGTTCGCTGGTGGCGGGACTGCTGATCGCGAACCTGGTGATGCCGAAGGCCCGACGCATCTAGTCGACTACGTCCCGCTCACAATCGTCTTCCGGAGCCCGACCCCGACCGCCTCGGTCGCGGTCCCGTACAGGCCGATCAGGAGCACATCCGCCGGTGACGGAAGCTGGCTCCACTCTGCGCCGTTCCACCGCAGCAGGACGCCGTCCTCTCCCACGGCGTACGCCTCGGTCGGACCCCTGCCCCACACCGCGCGCAGTTCCTTCTCGGTCGGGCTCGGCAGGACCAGCCACTCCCGCCCGTCCCAGCGCAGCAGGGTGCCCTGCTCCCCCACCGCGTGCAGGTCCTCGGGGCCGCTCCCCCAGATGCCCCGGAGCCGGGCCCGCACCGGAGTATGCTCCGCGGTCCAGCGGTCGCCATCCCAACGCAGCACCTCGCCGCTGTCCGCGACCGCCCACGCCTGCCGGCGGTCGAGTCCCCAGATGTGCCGGATGAAGCGCGACGTCGGCGAGGGAAGCGCCTGCCAGAAACCGCCCTGCTCGCGCAGGATCGTCCCGGCCTCCCCGACGATCATGGTGACGCCGTCGCCCGACCAGATCGAGCGGAGGAGCCGATCGCTGGCGATGCTTTCGTTCCGCCAGGTTCCCGCCACGCGGCGGAGGACGGTCCCCGAGTCGCCGACGGCGACGTATGCGTCGCTCCCGACCGCCGCGACCCCGAAGAGGTCCATCGGCGACGACGAGCGCTCCTTGACCCAGTCGGTGCCGTTCCGGCGCAGAATGGCGCCCCCGGTGCCGACGGTCAGCATCCCGCCGCCCGTCATCGGCGCCACCGAAAAGAGGGTGGTGCCGCCGTGCTCCGTCGACCACGTGCCCGCCTCGCGGCGGATGATCGTCCCGGTCCACCCCACGATCAGCAGCGGCCCGGCGGCCGCGGTCGCGCCGCGCAGATTCTCGCCGGTTTCGTCCTGCGCCACCGACGTCCAGGCGGACCCGTTGTACTGGATCACCTGGCCGTCATTGCCGACGCCGTAGATCTCGCTCGCCGATCGTCCCCACATCCCGAAGAAATCGCCGGCCGAGGGGCTGGGCACCTGTTGCCAGACCGTGCCGTTGTAGCGGAGGATGGTGCCGCGAATGCCGAGCGCCCAGACGTTGTCGGCCGCACTACCGTAGAGCCCGAACAGGACGCGCTGGGTGGGGCTCGGCATCGGCTGCCAGACCTGGCCGTCCCACCGCAGGATGACGCCGTTCTGCCCAGCGGCGTAGAGCGTCGCAGGATCGCTGCCCCAGATGCTCCAGAGTTCCGGCTCGTTCCGGGTCTCCATCACCGACCAGGTCGCCCCGTCGTACCGGAAGGCCACGCCGGGTCCGACCGCATAGACGCTGGTCGACCCGAGACCCCAGATCTCGAGCAGCGGCTGGGTCGTGGCCGTCTGCTGTCGGGTCCAGGCGGTGCCGTCGTAGTGGAGGACGAGACCGGAATCGGCCGCGATGAAGACGTCGGACGGGCTGCTTCCCCAGACGCTGGAGAGAATGCCCGTGGTCGGGACGGGCTCCAGCGCCCACGCGCCGCTGCGGCGCCGGAGCACCGTGCCATCCGTCCCCACCGCCCAGGCCTCGCCAGTGGGAGCGGCCCAGATCCCGAGGAGGGAGGCGTCGGTCAGCCCCTGCTCCTCCACCTGCCACGCGCCGAGCGGGGAGGTCGCCGGCACCACGGTGACTTTCAGTGAAGCCTGGCCCTGGCCGGAGCGGCCGGTGATGGTGACGGTACCAGGGGCGTGGGCGTGGACCGCACCGACCGCGACGGAGGCCACCGCCGGCGAAGTGCTCTCCCAGGTCACCGGTGGGTCGGGGACCGGCGCACCGGTGGGGTCGGTGGCCTCGATCGCCAGGGAGAGAGCCGTTCCCGGCTCCAGCCACGCCGTCGCGGGACGGATGGCGAGGGTCGCCACCTCTCCCGGACCGACGGCGCTCTCGGCGCAGGCGGCCGCGAGGAGGACCGTGACGAAGAGGCCGTGGCCCAGTCTCATCTGGCGGCCTTCCGGAGCACCGCCAGGACGATGGCGTCCATCCAGCGCCGGGGAAGGAGCGTCTGGGCCGCGAGCCGGACCCTGGCGTCGAAGCCGATCACGTACCGGTGCCGGGGCCGCGCGGAGGTGAGGGCGTGCTCGGTCGCTCCGGCCACCTTGTCCACCGTCACCCCGCGGCGCGGGGCCCCGCCGATGATCCGTCTCATCGCCTTGAGAAAGCCGCCGTACCGTAGCAGGGCCTCCGCCGGCAACCGGGAGGTGGCGGTCTCCAGGTCGCGCACCCCCTTGTCCCAGATGGGAGTGACTACCACCCCGGGCTCGATCACCGAGGTGTAGATCCCCCACTCGGCCAGTTCCAGCCGGAGGGCGTCGGAGAGCGCCTCGACGGCGAACTTCGAGGCGCAGTAGGGGCCGACGATCGGTGAGGTCACCCGCCCGCCGATCGAGCCGATGTTGACGATCCGGCCCCGCCCGCGACGGAGCAGCGGCAGGGCCGCCTGAGTCACGGCGAGCAGGCCGACGACGTTGACCTCGAACTGGCGCCGCAAATCGTCGAGCGGGAGATACTCGAGCGGCCCGCCGACCACGATGCCGGCGTTGTTCACCAGCCCGTCGAGCGGCGCACCGCCGAGCCAGGCCGTCGCCTGGTCGACGGCGGCGGCGATCCCGGCGGCGTCGGTGACGTCGAGGCGGACCCACTGGAGCCGGTCGGAGGAGGCGGCCCGGAGCCGGTCACCGTCGGCGGCCTGCCGCACCCCGGCCAGAACCCGCCAGCCGAGGCGGTCCATCCGGAGGGCAATGGCTGCGCCGATGCCGGTGGAGGCGCCGGTGACCAGAACGGATTTGGGCATGGGGAAAGGTAGGGCGGAGGGGCGGAGGGGCGGAGGGGCAGTCGACCGGAACAATTCATGTCCTGCTTGTGTACGGAAAAATATCTAGACAATACATAACTTCTGCTCTGACCCATCACCTTCGAGGTAAACATGCGTAAAGCGTTGGCAGTCATGGCGTTGCTGGCTCCGATCACTCTGGCAGCCTGCGACGACACCAGCACCGAGCCCCAACTGCAGACCATCGCTGAGCTGGCCCAGCAGACCCCGGCCCTGTCCACCCTCCTGACCGCGATCGGGGAGTCCGACAAGAGCTGCGGCACCAACTTCGCCGCGACCCTGTCCGGCCCGGGCGACTTCACCGTCTTCGCGCCGACCAACGACGCCTTCAACGCGATCATCGGGGCCCTGGGCGCCGAGACCGTCCTCTCCTGTGCGGTCCTGCCGACAGTCCTGGCCTTCCACGTGACCCAGGGCCGGCTCGACTCGAAGGCCGTCCTGGGCCGGTCCGAGATCCAGATGCTGAGCGGCGAGCGGGCCGCGGTGTCGGGCACGACCATCGCCGGCGCACCGATCAACCTCGGCCTGATTGACATCAGGGCGTCGAACGGGATCGTCCACGTGGTGGACGCCGTCCTGCTGCCGCCCTCGATCCTGACCGCGCTGAGCGGCGGGCCGCTCGCGGCGCGGAACGAGGCGGCCCGCCCAGACGCCAGCACGATCGTAGAGCTGGCTCAGGCGACGCCCTTCCTCTCCACCCTGCTCTTCGCGGTGTCCGAGTCCGACACGAAGTGCGGCACCAGCTTCGGGGCGACGCTGTCCGGCAAGCAGGGGCAGTACACGGTCTTCGCCCCGACCGACGACGCCTTCACCGCGCTGATCGGGCAGCTGGGACAGGCGACCGTGCTGTCCTGTGACGTCCTCCCGACGGTGCTGGCCTACCACGTGACCACCGGGCGGCAGACCTCGGTGAGCGTGCTCGGGAAGAAGCAGATCCGGATGCTCAGCGGCGAGTTCGCCGAGGTCAGCGGCACTACCGTGGGCGGCGCTCCGCTCAATCTCGGGTACGTCGACATCTCCGCCGCGAACGGCGTGGTCCACGTGGTGGACGCCGTCCTGCTGCCGCCGTCGCTTCGCCCCTGAACGCACCCCACCCGGCGGTACCACGAGGGCGGCCCCACGCGGCCGCCCTCGTGCGTTGGCCCCCGGCTCTTGCGCGGGCCCCCCGGCCGCCCGACAATTCAGCGTTCCCATCCACAGCCGGAGCGCTCTCATGACGAGCCGCCGTTCCTTCGTGGCCTCGATGGTCGGGGCCGGTGCCGCCCTGCCCGCCTTCTCGGAGGGGGCGATGGCCCGGGTGCTGTCCGCCCGCGGCGCCACCCTGGCCGCCTCCCCGGCCTCGCTGGCCGAGGACGAGAGCTACTGGGGCGAGATCCAGCGGGCCTTCGAGGTCGACCGCACCATGGTCAACCTCAACAACGGCGGCGTCTGCCCGACCCCGACCCACGTGCTGGACGCGATGGTGCGCGACCTCCGGTTCAGCAACGAGCTGCCGGTCTACCACATGTGGCAGATCATCGAGCCGCGGATCGAAGCGGTGCGGCGGGACCTCGCCCACGACTTCGGCTGCGACCCGGAGGAGATGGCGATCACCCGGAACGCCTCCGAGGCCCTCGAGATCCTGATCTTCGGGCTCGACCTCAAGCGGGGCGACGAGGTCCTGGTCACCAACCAGAACTACCCCAGGATGATCACCAGCTGGAAGCAGCGCGAGCGGCGCGACGGCGTGCTCCTCAAGCAGGTCTCGTTCAAGGTGCCGCCGCCGTCACAGGACTACCTGGTGGAGGTCTTCCGGCAGGCGATCACCCCGCGGACCCGGGTCATCGAGGTCACCCACATCACCAACCTCACGGGCCAGATCTTCCCGGTGAAGGCGATCGTCGAGATGGCCCGGCCGCTCGGCATCGAGGTGTTCGTGGACGGGGCCCACGCCTACGCCCACTTCCCGTTCAGGCGCGACGACCTCGGCTGCGACTTCTACGGCACCAGCCTCCACAAGTGGCTGCTCTCGCCAGTGGGCACCGGCTTCCTCTACGTACGGAAGAACCGGATCAAGGACATCTGGCCGCTGATGGCCGCGGGTGCCGACCAGGACGGCAACATCCGGAAGTACGAGGAGATCGGCACCCACCCGGCCGCCAACCACAACGCCATCGCGGTGGCGCTGGCGTTCCACCGGGCCATCGGCGCCGACCGGAAGGTGGCCCGGCTCCGCTACCTGCGGGACCGCTGGGCCAAGCGGCTGCTGGCGGAAAGCGACCGGGTGCGGGTGCTGACCCCGCTGGATTCACCCTACGCCGGCGCGATCGGGCTCCTCTCAGTGGAGGGGATGGAGTTCTCCAAGCTCGGCGGGTGGCTGATGGACAAGCACAGGATCGTGACCACGGGAATCGGGCACCCCGAGTTCACCGGGCTCCGGATCACCCCCAACGTCTACACGACGGTGGACGAGGTGGACCTCTTCGCGGACAAGGTGCTGGAGGCGATCAAGAAGGGAGTGGCGTAGGCGCTCCCAGCCGTTTCAGCATCGCCAGGTGGGACCGCACCGCCGACCGGAAGGTCGGCTGGGCGTGGTAGGGCACGCCGCACTCTTTCGCCACCTCCTCCACGATCGGGCTGATCTTCGGGTAGTGGACGCTGCACACCCGCGGGAAGAGGTGGTGTTCGACCTGGAAGTTGAGCCCCCCGACATACCAGTTGAGCAGCGGGTTGGTCCGCCCGAAGTCGGCGGTCGTCCGCATCTCGTGAATCATCCAGGCGCTTTCCATCATCCCGGTCGGATCGGGGTGGAGGTACTCGGTGTCCTCCACCACGTGGGCCAGCTGGAAGACCACGCCAAGGATCGCCCCGGCGGTCAGGTGCATCGCCACGTACCCGATCACGAACTGCCACCAGGTCACGTCGAGGACCAGCAGCGGAATCACGATCGACCAGGTGTAGAAGAGCGCCTTGGTGGCGAGCAGGATGGCCACTTCCGAGGCAGGGTGCTGCTTGTCCTTGTAGGGACCGAGGTCCCGTTGCAGGAAGTACTTGTAGTCCTTGACGAAGGCCCAGAAGAGCGTCGAGAGGCTGTAGGCGGGAACCGCGTACCAGTGCTGCCAGCGGTGCATCGGCGCCCGAGGCGCCTCGGGGCTCAGCCGGAGCAACGGGGACACGGTCAGGTCCTCGTCCACCCCGTGGATGTTGGTGTAGGTGTGGTGGATCACGTTGTGGGTGATCCGCCACATGTAGCCGTTGGCGCCGAGCAGGTCGAAGGTCAGCCCCAGCATCCGGTTGACCCAGGGACGGTTCGAGTAGGCGCCGTGGAGCGCGTCATGCGCCACCGAGAACCCGAGGCCGGCCATGCCGACCCCCATCAGCATCGCCAGGCCGAGCATGGTCCACGGACCGAAATGGTTCGACAGGATCAGCCCATACGCACCGAAGGTCAGCGTGAAGAGCACCACGGTCTTGGCCACCATCTCCGGGTTGGCTTTGTCGGAGAGCCCTCGCGCCGTGAAGTAGTCCGCGACCCGGCGTTTGACCTCGTCACCGAAACAGGCAGGATCCCTGCGGGGGAACTTGACCCCGGGGTGGCTCATCTAGTGTCCGATCCAGGAAGGGCGCCCCGGAATACTGGGCGTACTGCACTACCCGGAAGATGTCCCCGATTCCCCCCCGGAACAACTTTTGGGGGTCAGCGAACCCCGAACTCTATGGCGGGATTCTCCTCCCGCGCGATCTGCTCGAAGTTCACCGCGGCCAGGTCGCCCCGCTCGTAGAGGTACTCCACGTGGGCGCCGATCTCCTCCACCGCAAGCAGGACGTCCCACCCCGTGACGTCGGGATAGACCTCTGTTGTCAGGGCGTCAATGGTGAGAGGACGGCCGCGCAGCAGGGTCAGGATCCGCTCCAGCTTCTGCTCGTGATGTGCCCGGATCTCGGCTACCCTCCCGCGAAGATCGCCAAAGGGCTCCTCGTGCCCGCCCAGACAGAGCCTCACACCCTCCTCCCGCCCGATCCGGTCGAGGGCATCGAGGTAGTGCCGGAGCCCGGTGGAGGCGGTGATGCTCTCCGGTGACTGGTGGGGGGTGGTCCGGGGAAGCACGTGATCGGCTGTCAGGAGGACGTCCCCCACCCGGGTGGCGACCTGCCCCGGGCAGTGCCCCGGGACATGGATGAACCGGAGCCCGTCCAGTTCCTGCCCGTCGCGGAGCGTGAAGTCCACCCGGACGCTCTTCAGGCCCCGCTTGGTGGAGCGGTACATGTCGAGCAGGCGCCGCTCCTTCTCCCCTGGGACGCCAGCTGTCCGGAGGAAGGTGCGAATCGCATGGGTCGCGACCACGATCCGTTCCTCGTATCCGGTCAGCACCCACCGGTCCAGTTCATGAATCCCGACCTCGGCCTCGATCGGGCCCTCGACCTGGACCAGCCCGCCGAAGTGATCGTGATGACCGTGCGTGATCAGGATTCGCCGGATATCCCGCGCGGTGATCGTCTCCCCGAAATCTTCCCGGACGGCCGCCAGCCCATCCAGCACATGCCGGGTGCTGTCGCCATAGCCGCTGCCGGTATCCACCAGCGTGGGCGGGCCGTCCCCCAACAGGAGGTAGGTGTGCGCCACCAGGCCGGGGAAGGCCTGGCAGGAGATCCGGTAGATCCGGACGCCGGTATCGGACTCGAAGCGCTGGACGGGGAACAAGGGCGGAGAGGCGGAGGGGCGGAGGGACAGTTTGAGATTCCGTGGAAGAATAGATACTCTCCGCAAGACGCGCGCTCCTGACTTCTCACTCCCCACTCCCCGGCCATGTCATCACTTCCCTCGATCGGTCTCGTCGTCGCCCTCTCGCTGGTGCCCGTGCAGGACCCCGCCCCGATGCGCGGCTTCACGGCGGAGGGCAGCCGGGCCCAGCGCGCGCTCGAGGAGCGGTTTCGCGCCGTCCCGAGCCCGGATTCGCTCCGGAGCTACATGACCCGCCTGGCGGCGCGACCGAACCACCTCGGCTCGCGCTTCAACCGGGAGACGGCCGAGTGGACCGTGGCCCTGCTCCGGAGCTGGGGGCTCGACGCCCGGATCGAGACCTACGAGGTCCTCTTCCCCGTCCCGAGGACACGGCGGCTCGAGATGACCGCCCCGACCCGGTTCGTCGCGAAGCTCCAGGAGCCGCCCGTGCCGGGGGATGCCGCGTCAAGCCAGCAAGCGGAGCAGCTGCCCACCTACAACGCCTACTCGGTGGACGGAGACGTCTCCGGGCCGCTGGTCTACGTGAACTACGGGGTGCCGGCCGACTACGAGCGGCTGGAGCGGATGGGAGTCTCCGTGAGGGGGGCAGTCGTGATCGCGCGCTATGGCGGATCGTGGCGCGGCATCAAGCCCAAGGTCGCGGCCGAGCACGGCGCGGTCGGCACCCTGATCTACTCCGATCCCGCCGACGATGGCTATGCCCAGGGCGACGTCTATCCGGTGGGGCCCTACCGGCCGCGCGACGGCGTGCAGCGGGGCAGCGTAATGGACATGCCGCTCCACCCGGGTGACCCGCTTACCCCGGGAGTTGGCGCGACGGCCGATGCCAAACGGCTGGCCCTGAGCGAGGCGCAGACCCTCACGAAGATTCCGGTCCTGCCGATTTCCTACGGCGACGCCCAGCCGCTGCTGGCCGCGCTGGACGGCCGGGTGGTGCCCCCGGAATGGCGGGGAGGGCTGCCCATCACCTACAAGACCGGACCGGGCCGCGCCCGGGTACGACTGACACTCGCCTTCGACTGGACCCGGGCCACGGTCAACAACGTCATCGTCCGGATTCCGGGAACCTCGGCGGC
Source organism: Gemmatimonadales bacterium (assembly GCA_036390535.1). Lineage (GTDB taxonomy): Bacteria > Gemmatimonadota > Gemmatimonadetes > Gemmatimonadales > GWC2-71-9 > SZUA-320. The sequence goes on from DASWBQ010000158.1 coordinate 8,947, forward strand.
GGACCAGTGGGTCGTGCGCGGCAACCATCGCGACGGCTGGGTCAACGGCGCCGAGGACCCGATCTCGGGCGTAGTGGCGCTGATGGAGGAACTGCGGGGGTTCGCGGAGCTGCTGAAGACCGGGTGGCGGCCGAAGCGCACCATCGTCTACGCTGCCTGGGACGCCGAGGAGCAGGGGTTGATCGGCAGCACCGAGTGGGCCGAGGCCAACGCCGACGACCTGCGCCGCCACGCGGTGGCCTACCTCAACACCGACAGCAACGGCCGCGGCTACCTCGGCATGGGCGGCTCCCACGGCCTGCAGCGATTCATCAACGAAGTCGCCCGTGACATCCCGGACCCAGAAACCGGGCTGTCGGTCTGGAAACGCCGCCAGCTGGCGGAGATCGGGCAGGCCCGGTCGGCCGACGAGCGCGGCGAGCTTCGCGGTGGCGGCGACCTCCGGATTGAGGCTCTGGGGAGCGGCAGCGACTTCACCCCGTTCCTGCAGCACCTCGGCATCGCGACGCTCAACCTCGGGTTCGGCGGCGAGGGCGGCGACGGGATCTACCATTCCATCTACGACAACGTCCCCCACTACACCCGGTTCACCGACACCAGTTTCGTCTACGGCCGGGCCCTGGCGCAGACGGTCGGGACCGCAGTGCTCCGCCTGGCCAACGCCGACGTGCTGCCGTTCCACTTCGGCGGCCTGGGCGAGACGATCGGGCGCTACAGCGACGAGGTGAAGACCCTGCTGGTCACGCGACAGGACGAGGCCCGCGAGCGGAACCGCCAGCTGGACGAGGGGGTGTTCGCCGCCGCGAACGACCCCCGGCTGCCGCTCCAGCCGCCGGCCCGGATGGATGTCGCGCCGGCCCTCAACTTCGCCCCGCTCGACAACGCGGTGTCGGCACTGCGCGAGAGCGCGGAGCGCTGGGATGCGGCGTACGCCCGGGTCGGGGCTTCGGCGGCCGGCGCCCGGGAGGCCAACGCCGTCCTCAAGGACGTGGAGCGGGCGCTCACCAGCCCCGACGGGTTGCCGCGCCGGCCCTGGTACCGCCACCTGATCTATGCGCCAGGCTTCTACACCGGATACGGCGTGAAGACCCTCCCCGGGGTCCGCGAAGCGATCGAGCAGGGGGACTGGGTGGAGGCGGAGCGCGAGACCGGCCGGGTGGCGGAGCGCATCCTCGAGGCAGCCCGGCGCATCAACGAGGCGGCGGGCGCCCTTGCCCCGCCAGGCCGGTAGCGCCATGACCGGCACGGTCCTGCGCGACGAGACCCTCAGGCAGATCGAGCAGATCGGCCGCGCGGACCTGCTGGTCGGTATCCCCTCGTACAACAACGCCCGGACCATCGCCCACGTGGTCCGCGCGGTCAAAGGCGGGCTGGCGAAGT
>DASWBQ010000159.1:0-10811 GCA_036390535.1 Gemmatimonadales bacterium
GGCTCGCCGTCACCCGGCTTGCCCCGGAACTTCCAGATGGCGAAGAGCAGCGCGGCCTCGACCAGCACGAACACCAGCACCGCCCACTTCACCGTGGTCATGAACACGTCGTCCACCATGGTGGCGAAGTCGCCCTGGGGGATCAGCGTGCTCTGCGGGTACTCGCTGGTCGTGCCACCGCAGGCGGCCACGAGCAGGGCCACCGCGATCAACGGCAGCCAAACCCGGAGCCGGGCAGGCCATGGTAGGACCTTCCGGAAGGACATGAGGCAAACCCTGTTGTGGTGTAGTGTGGCGTCCGATGGACCCACAAGCCGAGAATGCTAGCCGCCAGCCCGGAGGCCGTCAAGCCAAGTCAGTGCCGGATTAGGACATAGGAATGGTCGGGAATGGGCGGTAGCAGGCTGAGACGGCGGGAGAGGGCGGGACCGGGGCCCCCCGACCGACCACCTACCGCCTCCGTGCCTCGGCCATCAGTCGTTCCACGTCCTCCGCCTTCCGCGGCACGCCGTGGGAGAGCAGTTCGTACCCGGTCTCGGTCACCAGGACGTCGTCCTCGATCCGGACCCCAAGCCCCTCGGCGGCGAGGTAGATCCCCGGCTCGATGGTCAGCACCATCCCGGGCTGAAGCGGCATGCCGTAGCCGCCGACATCGTGAACCTCCATCCCGATCCAGTGGCCCAGACCGTGGATGAAGTAGGCGTCGCAGGTGCGCTGGCCACAAAGGTCCCGGGAGTTGTCCCGCATGAACTGGCGGGCAATCTGCTGCAGCCGGGCCATGGTGATCCCCGGCCGGACCGAGTCCATCGCCGCCTGCTGGGCCCCGAGCACCAGATCGTAGATGGCCCGCTGCCGCGGCGTGAAGCGCCCCGAGGCGGGGAAGGTCCGGGAGATGTCGGCGGTGTAGTAGCCGAACTCGGCCCCCATGTCCATCACCACGAGGTCGCCTTCGGCCAGCTGCGACCGGCTCTTGTCGTAGTGGAGGACGGTGCCGTTCACCCCAGCGCCCACGATGCTCGGGTACCCGAGCCGCTCGGCGCCGAGCCGCCGGAAGGTGCCTTCGGCCGCTGCCTCGACTTCGTACTCCCAGACCCCGGGGGCCCCCGCCCGGATCGCGGCGACGTGGCCGGCCGCGCTGATCTCCGCGGCGCGGCGGAGCCGGCGGATCTCGTCGGCGTCCTTCACCAGACGCTGCGCGCCCAGGTGCGGGAGGAGGTTCTCGAGGCGGGCCCCTGCCCCGATCAGCCGCTGGAAGAACGGCGACGCGGCGGTCCGGCGGTTCTGCTTCAGGAAGAGCGCACCGGCCCGCGCCGGCGAGTCCGGCGCCGAGACGAGCGCGTGGATCTCCGCTTCGGCGGAGTCGGCCGCACGGAGGCTGGTGACCGGAAGGCCGGCGAGGGCCGCCGCCTCGGGGCCGGGCCCGAGCCGGGGGCCCATCCACTGCTCCCGCTGCGGGTTCCGGCGAGGCAGATAGAGCCGGACCTCGTCGGGCCCGTCGGCCCGCCCGACCAGGACGACCCACATCCCCGGCTCTTCGAGCCCGGTGAGATAGAAGACGTCGCTGTCCTGGCGGAAATCGCTGTCCTGCGGGTAGTCCGAGTCCGGGGGATCGGCCGAGCGTTCCTCGGCCGCCTGCAGCACGGCGATGCCGGTGCCGATCCGGTCGAGCAGCGCGGCTCGCCTGGCCTGCAGGCGATCGACGGGGACCGGCCCGGCCGGCGAGCCCGCCTGGGCGAACAGGATGGACGGCAGGACGGCGAGCAGCAGGAGCGCCAGTCTCATGAAGTCTCCTCTCGACTCTTGACTCACGACCGGAAGGGGATATTCCCCCGACGGGGTCGGAGTTATATAATGAGTTGTACCGCGCCCGGCGACCCCCGCCGGGCCGCTCTTTTATTGCCGGGGCGGGATCGGATGATCGACGAAATGCGCCAGAAGCTGGGCAAGGAGATCGAAGCGCTCACGTACGAGCTCAACATCTCCCTGCCCCAAGCCATCGCCACGGCGGTCGAGATGGGCGATCTCCGGGAGAACTCCGAGTACAAGGCGGCGCTGGAGCGGCAGCAGTTCGTCCAGGCCCGCCTCGGCCAGCTTCACCAGCGGATGCACCAGCTGCACCAGCTCTCCGGCACCGAGGCCGCCCTCGACCGGGTCGGGCTCGGCTCGCAGGTCACGGTCCTCGACCTGGACACCAGCGACACCGATGTCTACACCGTCGTGCTGGCGGAGATGATGGACATCGACGCCGGGCACATTTCCCTGGCCTCGCCGCTCGGCCGCGCCCTGAAGGACCGGCAGGTGGGAGAGGAAGTGATGCTCCGCTTGCCGACCGGCAGCCGCCGGCTGAGGATCACGGAGCTGATGACGGTGCACGACCTGAGGGAGGAGTGACCGGCATGAGCGAAATGCGGGGCGAGGGGGGAAAGGAGCTCCACGTCGTCGGAGACCGGGTCCTAATCGCGCCGGACGAGGGCGACGACCGGACCCGGGTGGGGCTCTACCTGCCGGCCACGGCGGTGGAGGGCCAGCAGGTGCAGGGCGGCCGGATCGTGGCCACCGGCCCCGGGGACCCCGTGGTGGACTCCAGCGCTTTCGACAGCGAGCCGTGGCGCGCCGGCGAGCGGGTGCTGCGACACCGGCCGATGCAGGCCCAGGTCGACGATCACGCTATCTTTTTCCGCAAGGCCGCGGTGGAGATCACGTTCGAGGACCGGAAGTACCTCGTGGTGCCCCATGCGGCGATCCTGGTGCTGCTGCGCGAGGGAACGGAGCCCGATCCGACTCCCTGGTAAGCAGGAGGGGGTCCCCCGATGAGCACTGATCTCACCAGCACGGCGCCCCCGGCGTGGCTCGACGAGCTGCGGTCGCCGATCGAATCACTTCCCGACGACCTGGTCGTCGCTTCCGGCAAGCGAGTGCGAATCGCCGCGCTCGCCTTCGCGCTGGTTTGGGTGGTGATGCTGGCGCTGGTCAACCCCCTGGCCCGACTGATGACTGGCGACCGCGCGATCGGCGGGGCGTGGCCGATGCCAGGGAACCTGTTCGCCCTGATCGGGCTCGGGCTGTCGCTGGCCCTCGCGGGCTACGCCTCGGTCCGGGGCGTACCCCCGTCCCGGGTTCTCTGGTTGGCGGTGGCGCACCAGGTGGTCACCGCCGCCCTCCTGGCCTTGATCAACAACTGGGCCCCCTACACCCCCGGCATCAGCCTCTCGACCCTGGTGCTGATCCTGCCGATCTATCCGGCGATCGCCCCGATTCCGTTCCGTTGGCTGGCCGTCGCGGCGTTCCTGTCCGCCTGCATGGATCCGCTGACCTGGGCGTTCGCCGGGTGGCGCGGGACGGCGATCGAGCGCACCGCCTTCATCCACGTGGCCGATTTCGCGGCGACGTACGTCGCGGCCGCCATCTCCCTCCTGCCCGCGACGATCATCCGCCGGCTGGGACACCAAGTGCAGGAGGCTCGCTCGGTCGGGGCCTACACCCTCGGCAGGCTCCTGGGCAAGGGCGGCATGGGCGAGGTGTACGAGGCGACCCACCGCCTGCTGGCCCGGAAGGCAGCGGTGAAGCTTGTTACCCACCAGCAGGACGAGGACCACGCGACCAACGAGCGGGCGATGGAGCGGTTTCGGCGGGAGGCCGCCGTGGCCGCCGCGCTGACCTCGCCGCACACCATCGAGCTCTACGACTTCGGGCTGCGTGCCGACGGCCAGTACTACTACGTCATGGAACTGCTGGAGGGGATGGACCTGCAGGACATGGTGGACCGGTACGGCCCGCTGCCGTCGGCGCGGGTCGCGCACTTCCTCCACCAGGCGGCGAAGTCGCTCGCCGAAGCGCACGAGTTCGGGATGGTTCATCGCGACATCAAGCCGTCGAACCTCTTCGTCAGCCGTCGCGGCCTCGAGCTCGACTTCATCAAGGTGCTGGACTTCGGAATCGTGAAACTGGGGGCGGACCGGCCGCCCGTCCAGGACGAACTGAAGCTGACGATGGTGGAGGCCCCGATCGGGACCCCGGCGTTCATGCCCCCGGAGGGAGTCGAGGGCGCCGGACACCTGAGCGCCGCCTCGGACATCTACTCCCTGGGCTGCACCGCGTTCTGGATGCTGACCGGCGAGCTGCCGTTCCGCGCGGGGAACCTGATGCAGATGCTCTACAAGCACGTCAACGAGGCGCCCCGGAAGCCGAGTGCCGTCCACGGCACCCCGATCCCCGAGGCGCTGGACGAGCTGGTGCTGCGGTGCCTGTCGAAATCACCGGCGGCGCGTCCGGCGGACGGCAAGGCCCTCCTCGGCGAGATCGAGCCGATCGCCGCGGCCACCCCCTGGACCCAGGCGGACGCGCTCCGCTGGTGGGCCAGCGTGGCCAGGCCGGCGGCGTGACGCCGCCACTGATCGAGCTGGGCGGGGACGGCCCGGTCCTCGCGCTCGCGGTGGCGAACGGCTTCCCCCCCGAGACGTACCGTCCGATGCTGCGGCCGCTGGCCGGGAAGGTGCGGGCCGTGGCACTCCCCCCCCGGGCCCTCTGGCCGGGCATGGGGGCCCCGCCGGAACAGGCCGGGACATGGGAGTCGCTGGCGGAAGACCTGGTCGACGGGTTGGACGCCCATGGGCTCGGGGACGTCATCGCCGTCGGCCATTCCTTCGGCGCGGTGGCGTGGACGATCGTGGCGACCCGGTTTCCCGGACGGGTCCGGGCGCTCGCCCTGCTGGACCCCACGGTCTTCACCCCGGCGGCGATGGCGATGATCGCGAGCGACCAGGACACGGGCGCGGACGTGCGGTTCACGATGACCCAGCTGGCCCACAAGCGCCGCCGGGCCTTCGGGTCGCCGGACGAGGCCTTCGCGTACTGGCGACACCGGCCGCTCTTTGCCGACTGGCCGGAGGAGTCGCTCCGCCTGTACGTGGCGGCCATGCTCCGGCCGGCCGAGGATGGCGATGGCTTCGACCTCCGCTGGCCTCCCGAATGGGAAGGCTGGTATTACCGGTCGTTCTATCCCCACACCTGGGACGATGTGGCGAAGCTCAGCCCGGCCCTGCCGCTGCTGGTGGCCCGTGGCGCCACCACGGACACGTTCCTCCCCGACGCGGCCGCCCACTTCCGGGCGCTCGCGCCCTGGGGGGCACACCGCGAGGTCCCCGGGGGGCATCTCTTCCCCCAGTCGCACCCGGGGGAAACCGGCGCAACCCTCTGCGATTTCTTGACTTCCCTCGGCGCGGCGGTTTAGCTACGAGGTCCTTTCCGGTGGGCGCATGACGGCCGAACCCCTGGTCTGCAGCAACTGTCACACTCCGCTGCCCGAAGCCGCGGCGTTCTGCTACGTCTGCGGGTCGCCGACGCCCACCGGCACCGCCGCGGGCGGCGACTCCACCACCCGTCCGTCGCTGACCTCGGTCGAGGCCGTCATCGACACCCGGAAGCGACTAGAGAAGGCGCTGGGAAGCCACTTCCAGGTGGGCGCGTTGGTGGGCCGCGGCGGCTTCGCCGAGGTCTTCGCGGTGCGGGACCTGCGCCTCAAGCGCGAGGTGGCGGTGAAGGTGCTGTCGCCGGAGCTGGTGGTGAACCAGGCGATGCTGGCCCGGTTCCGTCGCGAGGCGGAGGCGGTGGCCGCGCTCCGCCATCCGAGCATCGTGCCGATCTACGACATCGGCGAGGCCGGCGGGATCGCCTACATCATGATGCCGTTGATCCAGGGCGACACCCTGCGCAAGCTGCTCGACCAGGAGGGCCGGTTTCCCTTCAACGAGAGCCGGCGGATCCTCTCCGACATCTCGGGCGCGCTGCGGGTGGCCCACGAGGCCGGCCTGGTCCACCGGGACATCAAGCCCGAGAACATCATGCTCGAGGGGCCGCGCCGGCAGGTGCTGGTGATGGACTTCGGCATCGCCAAGGCGCTCGATCCCGAGCAGACCGGCATGACCAGCAGCGGGCTGATCGTCGGGACGCCCCACTACCTGTCGCCGGAGCAGGCCTCGGGCGACGCGGTCGATGCCCGCTCCGACCAGTACTCGCTGGCGGTGCTCGGCTACCGGATGGTGACCGGGACCCACCCGTTCGAGGGGGAAACCACCCGCGCCCTGCTCTACAAGCAGGTCTTCGAGAATCCGCCGCCGGCCCGTGAGAAGGTCCCCGACGTCCCGGTGGCGCTGTCCGACGCGCTGCAGCGCGGGATGGCCAAGAACCCGGACGACCGGTTCCCGACGATCGACGACTTCGCCGCCGCGATCGCGGTGGAAGACACTTCCGAGTACATCGCCCGCACTGAAAAGAACAAGGCCCAGGTGAAAGCCCTGGCCCAGTCGCTCGACGCCAGGGCGAAGGAGTCATCCGGAACGACGGCGGCCGTGCCGGCGGTTCGGAAGCAGGGGAAGCACGGGCGGGCGGTCGCGATCGCCGCGGTCGGGGTGCTGGCCATCGTGGCCGTCTACGCCCTCACCCGTCTTGGCGGCGGTGAGACCTCGGCCCCGGCGGATTCCGCCGCCGCGACCCTCGCCGCCACCGCGCCCGCCACCCCGGTGTCTCCGCCGGCGACGACCCCGTCCGGGGCACCGGCGCGACGCGACGCTCCCCCGGCCGGCGGGCGCACCCGGGACGCGACGGCGGCCCAGGCGCGGGGACAGACGCAGGAAGCGCCGGCACCGGCCAACTGCAGCGAGGCGGTAAGCGCCGCCGCCTGGTCCGCCGCCATGACACTCTGCCAGACCGAGGCGGAGGGTGGTTCGTCGGCCGCAGCCCTGGCGCTCGCCGGGATCTATGAGACGGGTCAGGGCGTCGCCGCGGACCCCACGGCGGCCGCGCAGTGGTACCGCGGCGCCGCCGAGGGAGGCTCGACCGAAGCGGCCTACCAGATCGCCCGGATCCTCGAGGAGGGACGGGGCGTCCCGAAGAACGTCGCCGAGGCGGCCGGCTACTACCAGCAGGCGGCCCGCCGCGGCTACGCCCCGGCGATGCGGGCCGCGGCCCGCCAGTTCCTGAACGGCGAAGGCGTCAAGAAGGACGAAGGCGAGGCCGTCGCCTGGTACCGGCGCGCCGTCGCAGCCAACGACGTCCCCTCGATGGTCCGCCTCGGGGACCTCTACGTCGCGGGACGCGGCATCCAGAGGAACGAAGCCGAGGGCGTCCGGCTCTACACCCGCGCCGCGGAGGCTGGGGACGCCGACGGCCAGTACGCCCTCGGCATGGCGTACCTCACCGGCCGGGGGACGCCCAAGTCCGACTCGCTGGGAATCGACTGGCTCAAGAAAGCGGCGGCGAAAGGGCAGCCGGCGGCGCAGGCGGAGCTGGCCAAACGGCCGTGAAGCGGGAAACGGGAAGCGTGACACGTTGCCCGTTTCCCGCTTCAGTTTCCTCGTTTCAGTCCGCCTCCGCCAGCCGGGAATACCGCCGGTTCGACCCCGGAAAATCCACTCCCATCGCGAAACCCGTCAGCGCCGCCATGATCAGGGCGCCGGCCAGGAGGAGCGGCGTCGGGGTCGCGAACCCCGGGACGCGGGAAACCGCGGGGAGCAGCGTGCAGAGGATGCCCGCCACCACCTGGGCGATCGCCAACCACTGATAGATGTGCAGTCCCGCGATCATCTTCGTCTGCGGCTCGGCGCGGTAGGACTCCTCCACGAAACGGGCGATGCCGCTCAGGATGAGATACAGCCCGAGGATCAGCCCGTCAGCCGCGCCGAGCGCCCTGAACCGGAGCAGCAGTAGCCCGATCACGACGTTGCCGAGTATCGAGTAGAGCGGCGTCGGGTGGATCGGGATGCCGGCGAGGTGGGCGAGGGCGGTCACTCGTGACCGGCGGTGAATGCAGCGAATGCCGATGGCTTCCGGTGCAGGACCGCCGTGGCAGCAGCCGTTTACGAGGCACCGCAGCCGACCGAAGATCTGGATGAAGGGCGCGGCACACGCGAATGCCGCCAGCAGGGGCACGATCGGCACGCCAGCGAGGCCGGCCGTGACGGCGCCGAGAACACCGCCCAGGACCCCACCGTACCAGCCGAAGGGGCGAAGCAGCTTCGAGGAGCCCTCGAGCCACTGGGCCCAGAGACCGGCGCCGGCCAGGACGCAGAACCCGACCCAGATCACCGCCCAGCTCCGTTCACCGAGGGCCATGCCGGCGATCAGGAGCCCCGCGCCGGCGGCGGCCGCAGCATAGACCCCGTAGTTGATGATCCGCACCGGCCCGATCCGCCACTCCCGCCAGCTGTTGGCGAGGCGTTCGGTGGCGGCCCGGACGGCTTCCCAGGTCGCCTCGGGGCGGCGGAGGGGCCAGTAGAGCGCGACGGCCGCGAGGACGTCGGGCACCGTGTGCATGCCGGTGGTCAGCGTACTCAGGGCGATGGCGATCGCGAAGGCCCATCCTGCAACCGCCCACCACGGCTTCCCGCTGGCCCGGGCGTTGTCAGTCCAGAGGTCGGCCACCAGAAGTGGCCAGAGGACGTGAAAGGCCGGAAACGCCGCGACCCCGCGGGAGGAGCCCTGCTCCCACGCCAGGAGCCGGCCCAGGACCATCGTGGGCTCGAACGGCCGATTGGTGGCGATGACCGGCAGGATCAGCCAGAGAAGGGTGACGATGATCGTGCCCGCAACCCCCGCCACGGCGAACCTCCGAAGTCCTGCCGTGGTTCGGGCGAGGAGCGGGGCCGTCGGCACGAACAGGTACGCCGAAACGTAGAGTGCCTCGGTCCACTGGAGCACCGGCCAGCGGGCTTCAATGGGAAACTCCAGCCGGAAGGCGTCCGGCGCGGGCCCCAGTGCCTGCACCGAGAAGTAGGCCACCAGCCAGGGAACAAAGACCCAGAGATAGACGGCGACGCGATGTGATGCGGAGGGACGTGCGGGCGGAGGGGCGGCGGGAAGCGAGGTGAGAACCGGCTCAAGTGCCGCTGGGCCGAACCGCTTCAGGAGGTCATGGCGCTCGTACCCCCACACCAGCGCCAGCATGGCCAGCACCGTGATCGGCGTGACCACCCAGAGGCCCGCAGCCGACCCGGTAACCAGGGCCGCGCCGGCGGCCACCAGCCCGAATCCGACATAGATCGGGTTCCGGAGCCAGCGGTAGATCCCGGTCCGCACGAACACCGGCGGGGGGAAGGCGTTCATCGGAAGGCCCTTCCCGTGCCGCACCAGGTCTGCCATGCCCAGGGCCATGAGGATCACACCGCCTGCGACGACCGCTGCTCCCGCCACCGGCCAACGGACCGCAGGCAGGGGGACGATTGGGGCCAGGGCTGCCGCCCATGCCGCCAGGCCCAGGGGGAGCACCGCGGCGAAGAGGAGGCCGTAAAGCGCCCGGGCCACCACGTCGGATGGCGTCACCAGGTCACCTCCTCATGGATGGCCCAGCCCTCGTCCAGCACCTTCCCGTCTGCCACCAGGGTGGAGCGGGAGAGGCGCTTGTGCTCATCCATCGAGCCGATCCGTCCGGTGAGCCGCCGCACGACGGCCGGCGCGGCATCGTGAACCGCCTCGATCACCGAGCGGCGCCGGACCTCCCGGCCTGAGTCCCAGTGCAACACGCACCCGGCCGCAAGGCCGATGACGCCGTCGGAGACGACCCGCGCCGCAGGCTGCGGCGCGCCGTCCAGCCAGGCCCAGTGCCGTGCCAGCGTGCCCTCCCACTCGATCCACACCAGACTGTGGCCCGCAGACAGGTGCCGTCCCCACCGCAGGGCGCGGAAGGGAAAGTCCCACGGCGCGAGACTCAAGCGCAGTTGCTCCCCATAACCGAAGCCCTCGTAGCGGGCATCGCCCACCTCCACCGTGGCCCGGGCGCGCGGAAACAGGCACGACCAGGCGATCGTCCCGGCGGGAGTCTCGAGCAGGGTTTCCTCGATCGTCGGCGTCAGGCGGTGCCACACGCCCCGGACCCGAAGCGGAGGGGACCACCACCGCAGTCGATCGGCTGTGGCATCCGGGGCCGTGACACCCCGGACGATGGCGTGCTCGCGCGGGGGCTGCCCAGGCCGGCTGACGAGGAACGAGGCGTAGCGGAGGTGGATGGCATGCCAGCGGAGGTCCGCCGAGTAGCCGATGAGCGCGGCGCCATCATCGGTTACGAGGTCGACGTACCACTTGTCCAGGGTGAACATGCCCTAGGGGCTGACGCGCCCCACCATGATGCCGTCCTGCGCCTTGATCGAGACGATCCGGTCGGCCAGCGGCAGGTCGGACAGCTCGACGCTCTTCCCCACCAGCGGGGCATGCAGGAGATGGAGCCGCCCGTCGCGCCAGACGGCGAGGCCGGTGTGGGCGATGTCGAGGCCGGGGAGGGTCGACGTGGCGGCGATGACATCCCCGTCGCGGATCTGGCCGGCCACGTCGGCGATCTCCTGCTCCGGCACCATCCGGCGCCCGCCAGCGGCGTTGAGGCGCGCTTCGGTCGCCCGGATGGCCTCCGGCACTCCCGGCTCGGCCATCTGGCGGTAGGACGCCGGGTGCGCGGACATGAATCCGATCGGCTCGTCGTCCAGCCGGCTCCCGAACTCGTTGCTCACCACGTCGAGGTTGCCGCGACGGGCGTTGTCGCCGAGCCACTCGCTGAAGTAGTGGAGCCGGCTCGGGTAACCGGCGATGGCACCGTCCCGGTAGCGCAGCGTGGTCAGGTACGCCTCATAGCGGCGTCGCGCCTGGGCGGGATCGGCGAGGGCGGCCGCGCCGTCGCGCCGGACGAACCAGGCGAGGGCGATGACGTTCTCGACGAAGGTGACGCAGTCGAAGGCGCGGAGGTTGATGACCAGCCGCTCGGGGCCGGGCACCTCGAGGGTGGAGGGGATATAGTCGGCTCCGACGAACCGCTCGCCGATCCGGGCCAT
>DASWBQ010000160.1:0-1505 GCA_036390535.1 Gemmatimonadales bacterium
TCGATCGTCCGCAAGGCGAGGCGTTGCACCAGGCGAAGGGCGCTGGCAGTGGTGGAGTCGTCGGCCAAGGCCCGGCTCAGCTGCCAGGCGTAGTAGGCGGCCATGGCGAACGTCGAGTCTCGGGCCAGCGCAGCCGTCATCAACCGATACGCTGCCGCGCCGTCATAGCCGTAGAGCGCCCGCAGCCCCTCGTCATAGAGGGCATAGGCCGCCGGGGATGACGTCCGGACCGACGCCACGGTGACTGACGGAGGCGATCGGCCGAGATCCCGTGCGATCGCGGCGGCAGCGCTATCCACGGCGGCATAACGGTCTGGTGCCTGTACGACGTAGCCTTTGCGCACGACCCCCTGTGCCAGCGTGACCCGCCGGAGGGCCAGCACCAGGCCGTCCGGGCCGGTTCCCACCTCGCCCTCGATCACTTCGGTCGCGCCGGCACGCTTCGCCGCGTCGTGGATCACCGTGGCGTCTGCCTCTGCGCCGGCAGGAACCAGTTCGACCAGACGGGAGTTGGCCACCACCTGCAGGCCTTCGATACCTCCCAGGCTGGTGGCGAGCATATCCCGGAGGACTGGGCCAAATCGTCCGGTGTCTGCCGATGCCTCGACCGTGATCAACCCGACCGCCAGGAAAGGGAGCTCCGGCCGGGTGCCACGGTCCCGGAACAGGAGTCCGGCGACGAGGACGGCGAGGAAGGCCAGCGGCACCAGCCATCGGGAGGCCCGCCTGGCCGACGTGGAGAAGGGGCGTCCGGCCCCCGGGAGCAGGCGGGGGAGTGGGCCGACAGGGGGGGGAGGTTCGGGAGCGGACCGCAACAGGGCGACGAACTCGGCGACCGCCGGATCCGGTTCGGTCTCCAACTCCCAGCGGACCACCTCGCGATGGGCCCTGGCTCTGGCGAGGGCGCCAGCCCGGTCACCCGCGTCGGCCAGTGCCCGCATGTGCCCAAGCGTGTATGGCGTGGACAGCGGGTCGAGGTCGGCAAGCCGGCGCCACCATCGGACCGCGTCCTCCCGCCGCCCTGCCTCCGTGGCCTCACGGGCCAGTCGCTCGAAGGCCCGAACGGCCTGCTGGTGCACGCGGGCGCGCTCCTCCTCCACCCACCGCTCGAACTCGGGTGCCCCAGGGAGGTAGAACCCGTCGAGGAACTTCCCCGCATAGAGGTCGGCTACTTGCTCGAGGTCCCCGGCCCTCGCGGCGTCCTGCAGGTCGATGATGTCGCTGGAGCAGGCAGGATCAAGCCGGAGATGGGTCGTCCCCGCCACTACCGGACGGCCCGCGTCGCGACGAAGCGTGTAGAGGGTCTGTGACAGCGTGTGCCTCGCCCGCTCCTCGTCCACTTCCGGCCAGAGGATGCCCACCACCCGGTCACGGGAGACACCCTGCCGGCCTGCTGCCGCCATCATGGCCAGAAGCGCCAATGGCCTCGGCCCCAGGGTAACCGGCGGGTCGGCTTCGATCCACAGTCCAGCGAGGGTCCTGAGGCGCAAAGGGTTACGCGGTCT
>DASWBQ010000161.1:0-1501 GCA_036390535.1 Gemmatimonadales bacterium
CGCACCTGCTTGACCAGCGCGGCCTCCGCCTCCTGCTCAGCCCGGGCACGCGCACCCAGGGTGGCGGCGTGGACGTGGGACGGCCCGGTCTCCTTCGGGTTGAGCTTCGCCGTCCCCATCACCTTGCCCTTGAGGTACGGATGGAGAAACGGGGTGAGGGAGGCCGCATCCGTCCCGATGCCCGCCAGGATCAGGCCGTGGGACGGCTCCGCGCGGTCCAGGCGGAAGAGGATCTCGGCGATCATGCCCAGGTGGCGCTTCTTTTCGTTGCGGATCCGGTTGTGGTACGTGTGCTCGCCCATCCCGGGAGCGCCGTGGCGGTCGCTGTGGAACTTGCCGCCGCGGGTGGCCTCGGAATGGAGGTCCGCGACCTCCTTGGCACCGTAGGCCGTCACCTCGAAGATCCGGGCGCTGGTCCGGTCCATCACCACGGTCAGCAGCCGGCCCACTTCATCCTGCGCCGCGAGCAGCTCGCGGATCAGCGGCGTCCGGTCCACCACCAGGCGGGAGCGATAGACCGAGGGCAGTTCGACCCGTTCGTAGAGGCCCTGGGCACTGGAGGCGAAGATCGCAATCCCCTGGGTCGAGGGGAGGCCCGCCGGCGTCTCGAGGTCGCGGTAGATGCGATCGAGGTCGGTCGCCACGGCCTTCTGCTCCGCGGCCGAGAAGCCCATCGCCGACAGGCCTTCCAGCGACGCCTTCATCCGGTTCTTCAGCTTGATCAGGTACTTCCCGCGGGCCCGGTCGCGGGGTTCCAGCTTGAGATAGAGGGTGACGATAGGGTGCACGCCGGGGGGAATCGCCGCCAGGCGCTCCAGCTGCTGGCTGTTCTCGGTCAGTGACATGGTGGGTCGCAGTGCGAGGTAGACGGGGCGGCGGGCGAGGTGCGCGCCGGAAGAACCCACGTCTTCACCCTAGTCGCATCCTGTTGATTTTTCAAGGGTTAGGTCAATGTTGTAGATTCTACTCCCATGGACAATGCCCGCTACCGCCCGACCCACCATGTCCGGATCGTCACCGCGGCCTCGCTGTTCGACGGCCACGACGCCGCGATCAACATCATGCGCCGGCTGCTCCAGGCCTCCGGAGCGGAAGTCGTCCACCTCGGCCACAACCGCTCGGCCGCCGAGATCGTCGAGGCCGCCATCCAGGAGGACGCCCAGGCCATCGCGGTGACCTCCTATCAGGGAGGACACCTCGAGTTCTTCAAGTACATGCACGACCTGCTCCGGGAGCGGGGCGCCAACGTCCGGATCTTCGGCGGCGGCGGCGGTACGATCCTGCCGGCCGAGATCGAGGAGTTGCACCGGTACGGAATCACCCGGATCTACTCGCCGGACGATGGCCGGGCGATGGGCCTCCAGGGCATGATCAACGACCTGCTCCGGCAGAGCGACTTCGCCACCCGGGGGCCCTCGCTGAACGGCCAGGTCGGCCGCCTCTCGACCGCCGATCACGGCGCCATCGCGGCCCTGATCTCGATGGCGGAGAACCACCCGGA
>DASWBQ010000162.1:0-8300 GCA_036390535.1 Gemmatimonadales bacterium
CGGAGAGGAAGCGGGCATGACCAGCCAACGCTACGACGCCATCATCATCGGTGGCGGTCACAACGGCCTCGTCACCGCCGCCTACCTCGCGCGGGCGGGCCGGAAGACCCTGGTGCTGGAGAAGCGCCCCCTGGTTGGCGGCGCCGCCGTGACCGAGGAAGTCTTCCCCGGGTTCAAGTTCTCGGTCTTCTCCTACGTGGTCAGCCTGCTCCGCCCCGAAATCATCCGGGACCTCGACCTCCCGCGGCACGGGCTCCAGATCCTGCCGCTGGAGAGCACCGTCACCCCGATGGAGAACGGGGACTATCTCGGCTCGTGGGCGGACCCCGACGAGAGCCGCCGGGAGCTGCGGCGCCACTCCCCGCGCGACGCCGAGGCGGTGGTGCTCTTCGGCCGCCTGATGCAGCAGATGGCGATGGCGGTGAAGCCGATCCTGGGCATGCTGCCGCCCGACCCGGCCTCGCTCGCCCCGTCGGACCTGGCCGGGATGCTCAAGCTGGGCGGCCACATGCGGTCGCTCGGTGCCGAGCGGTTCCACGCGCTGTTCAAGCTGATGACGATGAGCAGCTCGGACTACCTCGACGAGTGGTTCGAGTTCGGTCCCCTCAAGGCGACGAAATCGGCCAGCGGCATCATCGGCACCTTCCTCGGTCCCCGTTCGCCCGGCACCGCGTACGTCCTCCTCCACCACTACATGGGCGAGATCGACGGCGCCTTCCGGGCCTGGGGGTTCCAGAAGGGCGGCACCGGCGCGATCAGCAACACCATCGCCAACGCCGCCCGCGCCCTTGGCGCCGAGATCCGGACCAACGCCGGAGTGGAGCGAGTGCTGGTGAAGGACGGCCGGGCGACCGGCGTGGCGCTCGAGTCGGGCGAGGAGATCCAGGCGCCGATCGTCGCCTCCTGCCTGGACCCGCGCCGGACCTTCCTGCAGCTGCTGGACGAGAAGACCCTGCCTGGCGACCTGGTCGAGGGGATCAAGCGGTACAAGTTCCGCGGCTCGTCGGGGAAGGTGAACCTGGCCCTCGACGGCCTTCCCGACCTGACCTGCCTGCCCGGGCATGGGCCGCATCTGCGCGGGGCGATCTCGATCTCGCCCAGCATCGACTACCTGGAGCGCGCCTACGACGACGCCAAGTACGGCGAGTTCTCCCGGCACCCGTACATGGACATCGTGATCCCCTCGATGATCGACCCCGGGATGGCGCCTCCCGGCAAGCACGTCATGAGCATCTTCGTCCAGTACGCGCCCTATCACCTCAACGGCGGCTGGACCGACGCCAGGCGGGAGGCGTTCGGCGACGCGGTGGTGAACACCCTGGCCCGGTTCGCGCCCAACATCAAGTCGCTGATCCTCCACCGGCAGGTGCTGTCGCCGGCGGACGTCGAGCGGATCACCGGCCTCACCGAAGGCAACATCTTCGCGGGCGAGCTGGCCCTGCACCAGCTCTTCTTCCTCCGGCCAGTGCCGCAGTGGGCCAAGTACCGCACTCCGGTCCGCGGCTACTGGCAATGCGGGGCCGGGACGCATCCCGGCGGCGGGATCATGGGCGCGTCGGGCCGGCTCGCGGCACTCGAAATCCTGAAGGGAGCGTGACCATGACCGCCTCCTTCGACGTAATCGTGATCGGCGGCGGGACCAACGGGATGGTGGCAGCCACCGTCCTGGCCCGTCGCGGGCGCCGGGTGCTGCTGCTGGAGCAGGGCCCGCAGGTTGGCGGGGAGGCCCGTGCCACGGAGTTCGCTCCCGGGTTCCGGGCCGCGGCCGGCTCTCTCGACCAGGGCTGGCTCCCTCCGGCGGTAGCGTCCGCACTCGGCATCACCCCGCCGGCCTTCGAGGCGGGCACCGTCTCGACCGGGGTCGCGCTCGGTGGTGGCGAGTTCCTGACCCTCGCCACGGCGCCGGCCACGGCGGCAGATGCGATCCGCCACTTTGATGCTCGCGATGCCGAGCGGTGGCCCGCCTTCGCGGCGCTGCTTCGCAAGCTGGCCGGCTTCATGGAGGCGCTTTACGTCCTGCCGCCTCCCGATATCGACACCACCTCGGTCGGGGAGATCCTGCCGCTGGTCGGTCTGGGGCGGAAGTTCCGGGCGCTCGGGCGCGAGGACATGATCGAGCTGCTCCGGGTGCTGCCGATGGCGGTGCAGGACCTGGTCGACGACTGGTTCAACGCGGACCAACTCAAGGCGGCCATCGCCGCGGCGGGCGTGCAGGACATCCGCCAGGGTCCGCGTTCCGCCGGGACGTCGTTCGTCCTCCTGCATCACCTGACCGGTGCCTCGCCCGGCGCGGTCCGGCGGAGCGGCTGGTGGCGCGAAGGCCCGGACGCGCTGGGCCGGGTGCTCGAGGAGGCGGCCACCAGGGCGGGCGTCACGGTCCGGACGGGGAGTGCGGTGGCCGGCATCGCCGTTCGCGGCGACGTCGTCTCCGGTGTGGTGCTGGCGTCCGGGGAAGAGATTGGCGCGTCGGCCGTGCTGTCCACGCTCGACCCGGTGCACACGATCCGGCTGGTGGATCCGGTCTGGATCGGCCCCGAAGTGCTTCACGCCTTCGGCAACATCAAGTTCCGGGGCGTCAGGGCCACCATCTGCTATGGCCTCGATGCCGACCCCGGCATCGCGGGCGGCGAGGCGGCGGTGTCGTTGACGGGGAGCCTGGTGGCCCTGGAGCACGCCTACGACGCGGCGAAGTACGGCGCCGTCTCCGAGCGCCCTCACGTCACCGTGACCGTGCCCACGCGGCGGTGGCCGGGGCTGGCGCCGTCGGGGCAGCACGTGCTGGTCGCCCATGTGCAGTGGGCACCCTACGCGCTCCGCACCGGCCGGTGGGACGCGGCCACGAGCGACGCGCTGGCGGATGCGGCAACCAAAGTGATCGAGGAGGCCGCGCCCGGCTTTGGGGCGCGAGTCAAGCACCGGGTCGCCATGTCGCCGGCCGACCTCGAGACACGGTTCGGCCTGACCGAAGGGTCGGTGCCGCATGGTGAGCTCACCCTCGATCAGGTGCTCTTCATGCGGCCGATTCCGGGATATGGGCGCTACCGGATGCCGGTGCGTGGCCTCTATCTGGGCGGGGCAGGGGCCCACCCGGGGCCCGGCATCCTGGGCGGCCCGGCGTGGCTGGCGGCACGGGCACTGCTCGCGGACACGAAGGGGAAGTAGCCGATGACGACCTTTCAGCGCACCACCAGCAGCTTCCGGCAGGGCGCGCGGACCATGCCCCGCGAGTACTACACCGACCGGGCCATTCTCGCCGAGGAACGCGAGACGCTCTTCGCCCGGTCGTGGACCTGCGTCGGCCGCGCCTCGGCGCTGGCCACCGCGGGCGACTACGTGCTTTGCGACGTGGCCGAGGAGTCGCTGATCCTGCTCCGGGCCCGGGACGGCACGCTCCGCGCCTTCTTCAACGTCTGCCGCCACCGGGGCACCCGGATTCTGCTGGAGCCGAGGGGTCAGCTGTCGGAGACGATCCAGTGCATCTACCACGCCTGGACGTACACCACCGACGGCCGGCTGATCGGCGCGCCCCACATGCAGGAGGCGGAGGATTTCGACAAGAAGGACTTTCCGCTGCACCAGGCGGCGGTGGCCGAGTGGGAGGGGTTCGTTTTCGTGAACATCGCCGACCAGCCGGCGCCGTTCCGGGAGGCGTGGGCGCCGATGCTCGGCCGGCTGGAGCGGTTCAACCTGCCAGGTCTCAAGGTGGGTCGCCGGGTGGTCTACGACGTGGCGGCCAACTGGAAGCTGGTGATGCAGAACTACTCCGAGTGCCTTCACTGCCCGACCATCCACCCGGAGCTGGGCCAGCGGCTGCCGTACCAGAGCGGGGCCAACGACCTGATCGAGGGCCCGTTCCTGGGCGGCTACATGGAGATCACCGCAGGCAGCGAGAGCGCCACGGCCAGCGGCCGGCGCTGCGGGCTGCTGATCAGCGACCGGCTGCCGGCGGACGACGCGCGGCGGGCCTACTACTACTCGCTGATGCCCAACATGATGCTCTCGATCCACCCGGACTACGTGAACTACTACATGGTCACGCCGCTGGCGGTGGACCGGACCCAGGTCGTGTCGGAGTGGATGTTCAACCCGGCCAACGAGGGGCGGCCGGAGTTCAACCCGGACGACGCGGTGCAGATGTGGGACGTCACCAACCGGCAGGACTGGGACATCTGCGAGCGGAGCCAGCTCGGCGTGTCGTCGCGACGGTACGCGCCGGGGCCCTATTCACCTCGGGAGAGCATCCCGGCGGCGTGGGACGCGGAGTACCTGCGGCAGATGGGGCACGGCAGATAAGAGGTCGGCAGGGACCGCTCGGCAGATACAACTCGGCAGGTGGAACTCGGCGGGGGGCCCGCCGAACCTCACCTGCCGAGTTGTTCTTGCCGAGCCGTACCTGCCGAGCAGTATCGCCCGCTAGATGTCGAGATTGCTCACGTACCGCGCGTTCTGCTCGATGAACACCCGCCTCGGCTCGACCTCGTCGCCCATCAGCTCGTCGAACAGCTTGGACGCTTCGACCGCATCGTCGAGGGTCACCCGGAGAATGGTCCGGGTGTTCGGGTCCATCGTGGTCTTCCAGAGCTGGTCCTTGTTCATCTCGCCCAGGCCCTTGTAGCGCTGGATGTAGATGCTCCCCTTGCCCTCGGACTTCCCGTCGCCGCCAAGCCGCTTGGCGTACTCGTCCCGCTCGGGGTCGGTATAGGCGTAGAACTCTTCCTTCCCCTTGGACACGCGGTAGAGCGGCGGCTGGGCGATGTACACGTAGCCCTGCTCGATCAGCTCCGGCATCTGCCGGAAGAAGAAGGTCAGCAGCAGCGTCCGGATGTGGGCGCCGTCCACGTCGGCGTCGGTCATCAGGATGATCTTGTGGTACCGGGCGTCGTCGAGCTTGAAGTCCTCCCGCACCCCGGTGCCGATGGCGGTGATCATCGCCCGGATCTCCTCGTTGCCGAGGATCTTGTCGATCCGGGCCCGCTCGACGTTGAGGATCTTGCCGCGGAGGGGCAGGATCGCCTGGAAGGAACGGTCGCGCCCCTGCTTGGCGGTGCCGCCGGCCGAGTCGCCCTCGACCAGGTAGATCTCGCACATCGCCGGGTCATCGAGGGAGCAGTCGGCCAGCTTGCCGGGGAGGACCATGTTCTCGAGCCCGGACTTCTTCCGGACCAGGTCGCGCGCCTTCCGCGCGGCCTCGCGGGCCCGGGCCGCGCTCACCGCCTTCTCGATGATCGCCCGCGCCACCGACGGGTGCTCGGCGAGGAAGGTGCCGAGGTGCTCGTTGATGACCGTCTTGACGATCCCCTCGACCTCGGAGTTGCCCAGCTTGGTCTTGGTCTGCCCCTCGAACTGCGGCTCCTTGACCTTCACGTGGAGGACGCAGGTCAGCCCCTCGCGGATGTCCTCGCCGGAGAGCGAGAAGTCCGCCTTCTTGAGAGCGCCGAGCTCGTTGGCGATGGCGTTGATGGTCCGGGTGAGGGCGCTCCGGAACCCGGTGAGGTGGGTGCCGCCCTCGTGGGTGTTGATGTTGTTGACGAAGGTGAAGGTGTTCTCGTTGTAACCCTCCTCGTACTGGAGGGCGAGGTCCACCTCGACGTCGTCCTTGTTGGCGAAGAAGTGCACCGGCTTCGGGTGCAGCGCCTTCTTGTTCCGGTTGAGCCACTGGACGAACTCGACCAGGCCACCCTTGGCGTGGAAGGTTTCCTCCTTGCCGCCCTCCCGCTCGTCCTTGAGCGTGATCTTCACGCCCTTGTTGAGGAAGGCCAGCTGCCGTAGCCGGTCCGCCAGGGTGGTGTAGCTGAACTCGAGGGTGTTGAAGATCTGATGGTCGGGCTTGAACCACACCGTGGTGCCGGTGCCTTTCGCCTTGCCCTCCACCTCGAGCTTGGTGGTGGTGCGGCCGCGGCTGAAGCCCATGTGGTGCCGCTTGCCGTCGCGGTCGACCCAGACCTCGAGCTGCTCGGAGAGGGCGTTGACCACCGAGACGCCGACGCCGTGAAGGCCGCCCGACACCTTGTAGCTCGACTTGTCGAACTTGCCGCCGGCGTGGAGGACGGTCAGCGCCACCTCGACGCCCGGCAGCTTCTCGACCGGGTGGATGTCCACCGGGATGCCGCGGCCGTTGTCGACGACAGTGACCGAGTTGTCCGAGTGGACGGTGACCAGGATGCTGTCGCAGAACCCGGCCAGCGCCTCGTCGATCGAGTTGTCCACCACTTCGTAGACCAGGTGGTGGAGGCCGCTCTCGCCGGTGGACCCGATGTACATCCCCGGCCGCTTGCGGACGGCCTCGAGGCCCTTGAGGACGGTGATGGAATGGGCGTCGTACTGGTTGTTCGGCTGGGGCGGGTTCGGCTGCGCCATGGCACCTCAGGTCAGGAACGGTTCATTGGTCCAGCGGACCGGCACTCCAACGGATCTCGCGGATCCGGCCGGCCCGCCCGGCATTCAGGCGGGCCAGGATTTTCGGGGTCATCATCCGCAGTTCGGTCGCCCAGGCGGCGGTGGCCACCCGGATCCGGAGGACCCCGTCCGGCGTCACCGACTCGGCCCGGGTCACCGCCGCGATCTGCGGTCCCACCTGCTCGGGCCACTCTTCGACGATCCGGGCCAGGTCCATCCGGCGGGTCAGCCCCGCCTTCCGGACCCAGGCGTCCAGCGCTTCGCCGAGCCGCATCGGGGGCGTCCTGCGATTCTTCTCACGACTCATGATTCGCGCCTCACGACTCCACCCCGCACCTCGAAGGTCGGCAGCGGGAATCCCGGCGGCAGTTCGTCCCGCCGTGGCGCGGTCACGAACACCTGGCGCACGCCGGGACCTCCCAACCGTGCCGCCAGCCGCTCCTGCCGGTCCCGATCGAGCTCGGCGAAGACATCATCAAGCAGCAGCGCCGGCTCGGTGCCGCGGCTCGCGCCGAGGGCCGCCAGCTCGCAGAGCTTGAGCGCCACGGCGGCGGTGCGCTGCTGGCCGGTCGACCCGACGTCTCGGAGGACCCGGCCACCAAGCGTCAGGGCCAACTCGTCCCGCTGAGGCCCCACCAGCGTCACCCCCCGCCGCACTTCCCGGTGAGCCACGTCCCGCAACGCCTCCGGCCAGGCCAGCGGATCAACCAGGGCTGCGTTGCCGCGGTACTCGAGCGCCGCGGCGTAGGGCTCGCCCAGCTGGGCGCACTCTGCGGCGAATCGTTCCTGCCAGGCGGCCACCCACGCTCGCCGGCCACGCACCACCCGGGCTCCTGCCTCAGCCAGCGTGCCATCGAAAACCGCTGCGACGTCGGTACGCCCGCTGCGGAGCGCGGCGTTGCGCTGCGACAGGGCCGAGCGGTAATGCATCAGGGCCCGCAGGTAGCCCTCGTCGGTCAGCGAGAGCACCCGGTCGAGGTACTGGCGACGGGCCGAGGCGCCGCCTTGAACCAGGTGCAGATCGCCGGGCTGGAACACCACGGCCAGCCAGTGGCCCAGCGCATCCAGCAGCCGCGGGGTCTCGCCGCCATTCACCACCAGCCGCTTGGCGCGATCGGCGCGGGTGAAGGTCGCCTCGAAGCTCAGGCCGCCGTTGGTCGCGGCCTCGAGTCCTACCCGGAACCCCGGTCGGTCCCACCCGGCGACCTCGGTGTCCGAGGCGCCGCGAAAAGACCGGCACAGGACCGGGTAATACAACGCCTCGAGCAGGCTCGTCTTGCCCTGCCCATTCGGACCCAGAAAGGCGGCCCCCTCAGGCGGCAGCTCGAGTTCCAGATCAGCCAGATTCCGGAAGCCCCGGACCACCAGATGGACCGCCCGCATCAGGCACCAAATTTAGCCAGTTTGCGAGGGAAAATGCAGTGTAACAGACGGGCAGACGGGCGGACGGGCGGTCGGATGGTCGGCCCCGCAAAATGGCCTCATGGGCGATCCCTCCGGCTAACCGCCCGGCTGCCCGTCTGCCCGTCCGCCCGTCTGCCTGTTACCGACCTTTGAACTCCGCCTTCCGCTTGGCCAGGAACGCCCCGGTGCCTTCCTTGAAGTCTTCCGTCCCCGCCAGCTCCCCGAACCGCCGGGACTCGAGCGCCAGGGCAGCATCGAGCGGCAGGTGCTCCTGGTCGTCCACCATTTGCAGGCACATCGCGACAGCGAGCGGGCCCTGTTCCAGCATGGTGCGCACCAGCTTCTCCGCCTCGGCCATCAACTGGTCCTGAGGTACCACCCGGTTGACCAGCCCGATCCGGAAGGCCTCCTGGGCGTCGATCATCCCGCCGGTGAGGAGCAGCTCGATGGCCCGGCCGCGTCCCACCAGCCGGGGCAGTCGCACGGTCCCGCCGTAGCCG
>DASWBQ010000163.1:0-2453 GCA_036390535.1 Gemmatimonadales bacterium
CGGATCATCCTCTCCGCCGAGGGTGCCGCCGCCTTCGACCAGCTGACCCGCACCAACCAGGATGACCGGATGGTCCGCCAGGTCACCGCGGCCTGGCCCAACGTCTTCCGGTCGGCGCGGTTCATTCCCGCGGTGGAGTACATCCAGGCCAACCGTCTCCGGACCATGCTGATGCAGCAGCTGGATGTCCTGTTCCGGCAGGTGGACGTGTTCATCACGCCGTCGTTCGGCGGCAATGTGCTGCTCGCCACCAACCTCACCGGGCATCCGGCGCTGGTGGTCCCCAGCGGCTTCACGGCCGACGGCTCCCCCGTCAGCGTCTCCTTCATCGGCCGGCTCTTCGGTGAGGCGGACCTCTGCCTGGTTGGCCAGCGCTGGCAGGAGGCTACCGGCTGGCACCGCAGGCGGCCGCCGGAGTTCTCCGCATGAGCTTCGATCCGAACGCGGCGGCTCCCGCCGACTCCGGGATCTTCGGTCTCCCCTATGGCCCGGAGGAATCGCGCCTCCTGTACCTCCCCGTCCCCTGGGAAGCCACCACCTCCTATGGCGGAGGCACCGCCGGCGGTCCCGAGGCGATCCTCGCCGCCAGCCGCCAGGTCGACCTCTTCGACCTCGAGGTGGAGCGTCCCTACGAGGCGGGGCTTCACCTGCTGGCCGCGGATTCCCGCTTCGTGGCCTGGAACGGAGAGGCCCGGCCCCTGGCGCAGCAGGTGATCGCCCGCGGCGGCGCGATCGGCGACGACGCTCGCCTCGCCGCGGCGCGTGACCGGGTAAATGCGCTGGGCGCGCAGGTGAACGACGCGGTGTCCCGGCAGATCGCGGCGATACTCGACGGGGACCGGGTGCCCGGCCTCATCGGGGGCGACCATTCCACCCCCTTTGGCGCGATCCGGGTGGCGGCGGAGCGCTACCCGGGGATCGCGGTGCTCCAGGTCGATGCCCACATGGACCTGAGGGAGGCGTACGAGGGCTTCACCTGGTCGCACGCCTCGATCATGCACAACGTGGTGACGGCGGTGCCCGGCGTCGGACGGCTGGTACAGGTGGGCATCCGGGATTTCTGCGAAGCGGAGCTCGACCTCGCCCGGGACCAGGGCGACCGGGTCCGGGTGTGGTTCGACGCCGACCTGGCGCGACGCCGGTTCAAGGGGGGCTCCTGGGGGCACACCGCCTCCGAGATCGTCGCCGACCTGCCCAGCGACGTCTGGATTTCCTTCGACATCGATGGGCTCGACCCCCGGCTCTGTCCGCACACCGGGACGCCGGTGCCGGGCGGGCTCGACTTCAACGAGGCGGTCTACCTGATCGCCGCCGTGGCCCGGAGCGGCCGGCGGATCGTCGGGTTCGACCTGAACGAGGTGGCGCCGGGGCCGGAGGGAGAGTGGGACGCGAACGTCGGGGCCCGGTTGCTCTACAAGCTGACCGCGTGGACCCTGGTCAGCCGGGGAATCAGGCCGGAGCTTCCCCGCTCGTGAGCAGCGACGGCGCGAAGCCGAAGGGGGCCAGCATCGGCGCCAGGCGCTCGCGCGCGGCCGGCTCTGCCGCCATCAGGATCCGGTAGAACCGGGTCTGCACCTCGAACGGCACCGGGCGTCGGTCGAGCGCCAGCAGCTCCAGCGCGGCGCCGAGCGCGGCCGGGTCGGTATGCGCGGCGTCCTCGCCGAGGTGGCGGAGCATCGCATTGCGGAGGGCCTCGCCGTAGGCCAGCACCCCGGCGGCGACCCCTTCGCGCTCCCCGGGGGCGAGCACGTCGGGGATCAGCCGTGCCTGGACGTGGCGCCGGAGCAGCTCCCGCGCCGGCTCCGGCACGTCCGTCAGCGTCAGGTCGTGGATCATCCCGCTGGCCTCGTCGGTGATCCGGATCTGGAGGTGGTCGGTCACCCGTTCACCGACCGCGGTCCGGTAACTGGACTCCGCGCCGGTGCGGAGGTGTCGGATCCGCACCGACTCCGCCGACGCCTGCTGGACCTCGAAGACGCCGAGGCGGAGCGGGAGGGCGACCGGGGCGTGCCGCGCCAGCGCGGCCAGCCCGGCCGCCGCCCGCTCCGCCCCGGTGTGGGTCCTGAGCACCCGGCGGTCGAGCAGGTCCCGCAGCGTCCCCACCGCCGGATCGTTGCTCCGGCCGACGGCCAGCCGTTCCCTGAGGCCCTCGACCAGCCGGGGGGCGTCGTCGCCGGCGTACCCCGCCGCCAGGGCGGCGTACCGGAGCACCTGGGGGACTTCCAGCCCGCCCGGGTCATCGAAGAACCAGGCGCAGCTGGTGAACATCCGAAGCGCGTTCCGCTGCATGTCCAGCAGTTCGCGCGCCCGCACCGACAGGTCGGGGTCGGCGGCCTGGCCCAGGTCGGTGGCATCGAGGACCGCCCAGGGATCCTCCAGCAGGGGCAGCCCCTCCGTCTCGAAGCGCCGGTCGAGCTCGCCCTTGAGCCAGTTGAGCGCGCTCCGGAGCGGAG
>DASWBQ010000164.1:0-7729 GCA_036390535.1 Gemmatimonadales bacterium
CACCCTGTTGACCGGTCCGGCGGGGCTCCGCGCCTTCGCCCTCTGGCACTCCACGCCGCTGGCCCACGGGCGGGCGCCCGACGATCTTCGGGTCCTGAAGGTGGTGGCGGAGGATGGCGACGCCTTCGCCGAGGTGATCGCCGCGGCGGCGCGAGACGGCGCCGATGCCGCCCCCGTGCACCGGATTTCGGTCCGGTGCCAGACGGCCTTCGCGGAAGCCTTCCGCCGGCTGGTCGCGGACGGCTTCAGGGTCCACTGGACCGACCTGCGCATGACCCTCGCCGGCCATGAGGAACGGCCCCGCGCGCCGGGGATACTGATGTCCAACTGGGAGATCTGAGATGTTCCTTCTGCTTGCTGCGGCGGCCTGCCTCGTGGTCTGGATGGTCTTCACCTTCGTCGTGCCGGCCGGCCTGGGCGTGGTGCACGCGCTGCTCGGGATCGGGGTCACGCTGCTGGTGCGGTGGTGGGTGCTGGCGAGATCCCGGCCGGTCTCCTAGATTCACGGGGTCGGGCGACGGCAGTGAGCTCAATTATTGAGCCAACAGGTCCGGTGGAGGGCCCACATTCCAGGGCAGATGCCATGCCCCGCGGGGGAAGGCAGACGTCAGGGAGAGGGCGCCGCACGTTTCTATCGGGCTTCAATAATCCTCGCTGTCGCCGTTCGACTCCGGGCGCCGGGCACTCTCGAGTGGCGGCGCCTTTCGTTTCCCCGGACCGCTGATCGCCCATGCCGCGCTGCACCGTGGTTCGCCGCCTCCATTTCAACGCTGCCCACCGGCTCCACAACCCGGCCCGGTCCGACGCTTGGAACGCCGAGACCTTCGGCCCCTGCAACAACCCCAACTTCCACGGGCACAACTACGAGCTCGAAGTGATGGTGGAAGGGGAGGTCGATGCCGAGACCGGCTACGTGGTGGACGTCGGGGTGCTGAAGCGGGTCGTCGAGGACGAGGCGATCCGCCATCTCGATCACCGGAACCTCAACCTCGACGTGCCGTTCTTCCGCGAGCACCTTCCCTCGGCGGAAAACATCGCGGTCTACATCTGGCAGCGGATCGTCGACCGGATTCCGCGCGGCCGGCTCAAGCGGGTCCGCCTCTGGGAGACGCCGCGGAATTGGGTGGACTATGAAGGAGCGTGACGGTTTCCAGGACGAGGTCCGCCGGATGCTGGCGGCGCTCGGCGAAGACCCGGCCCGGGACGGGCTGCGGCGGACGCCGGCCCGGGTGGAGGCGGCGCTGCGCTGGCTCACGCGCGGCTACCGATACACCGTGCAGGACGTGGTCGGCCACGCCCTGTTCGAGGAACCGCACGAGAGCATGATCCTGGTCCGCGACATCGAACTCTACTCCATGTGCGAGCACCACATGCTCCCGTTCTTCGGCCGGGCCCACGTGGCCTACCTCCCCGACCGCCGCATCGTCGGCCTCTCCAAGATTCCCCGCATCGTCGAGATCTTCGCCCGGCGGCTGCAGGTGCAGGAACGGCTCACCGACCAGGTCGCCGACGCGCTGATGGAGGTGCTCGCTCCCCATGGGGTCGGCGTGGTGATCGAGGCCTCGCACCTCTGCATGATGATGCGCGGAGTGGAGAAGCAGAACTCCCGCACCGTGACCAGCGCGCTGCGCGGGTCGTTCCGTGACGACCCGGCCACCCGGGCGGAGTTCCTCCGGCTGGTGCACGGCCACGGGGGGCAATGAGCCAGCTGGCCGGAACCGTGGCCGTGGTGACCGGGGCGTCCCGGGGCATCGGCGCCGCCGTCGCCGAGCGGCTGCGGGTCGAAGGGGCCACCGTCGCCCGGCTGGCGCGAACCCTCCGCGGGGCCTGGCGGGACGGTGTGCTGGACCTTCCCTGTGACCTCACCCAGGAAGAGGACGTGCGCCACGCGGCGGAGCGGATCCGCGCCCAGCTGGGGACTCCGGACCTGGTCGTGAGCAACGCCGGGGCGTTTCTGCTGGCCCCGCTGGAAGGCACCCGGTCCGCCGACTTCGACGCCCAGATCGCCGCCAACCTCCGCGCGCCGTTTCTGGTGGCACGGGCGTTTCTCCCCGCCATGCGCGAGCAGGGACGCGGGCTGCACGTGGCGATCGGGAGTGTCGCCGACCACCGGGCCTTCCCCGGCAATGCCGCCTACGCCGCCGCCAAGTTCGGACTCCGGGGGCTGCACGAGGTGCTGGTGGAGGAATGCCGGGGCACCGGCGTCCGCTGTGCCCTGGTGTCACCCGGGCCCACCGACACGGCGCTCTGGGACCCGGTGCGGCCCGACGACCGGCCGGGGTTCACGCCCCGGGCCGCGATGCTCCGGCCGGAGGACGTGGCCGAGGCGGTGCTCTGGATCGCCACCCGCCCTCCAAGAGTGCAGGTGGAGTGGCTCCGCCTGGGACCGGCGTGATGTTCATCGAGTTGACCGACCACCTCCGCTGTCCAGGGGACCACGACGAGGCGTACCTGGTGCTGCTTCCCGACGAGATGGACGGGCGGGCGGTCCGCCGTGGGGTGCTGGGCTGCCCCGTCTGCGGATGGGCCACCACCGTGCAGGAGGGGGTGGTGGACTTCGGGGGCGGCGGCACCGACGAGCCGGGGTCCGCGCTGACGGCCGGGGCGATCCTGGCCTTCCTGGGCCTCTCCGGGCCTGGGGGCTACGTCGCCCTGGCGGGAGCGGCCGGCAGCGAAGCCTCGGCGCTGGCTCAACTGATGCCGGGGGTCCGGATCATCGCGGTGAACCCGCCGAGTACGGCGGTGGCCGATCAGCCGGCCAGCGTCCTCCGCGCGGGTCGCTGGCCGATCAAGGAGGCCTCCGTGCGCGGAGTGGCGTTGGCGGGGTCGGCCGCGGCCGAAGCCGCGTGGGTGACGGCGGCTGCGCGGAGCGTACTGCCCGGCCTCCGGATCGCCGTCGCGGGGCCGCGGGTGGACCTGCCCGGCTTTCAGCTGCTGGCCACGACGGACTCAGCCTGGGTGGCCGTCAGGAAGTAGCCGCCGACCGTCCGGTCGTCCTACTCTCCAGGGTCGCGGTAGGCCCCAGCGATCAGATCGCGGTAGTTCTGTTCGACCGCCTTCCGGCGCACCGACATCTTCGGGGTCAGCTCACCCCGCTCGATCGTGAAGTCGCTGGCCAGCAGCACGAACTTCTTGGGTACTTCGAACTGGGCCAGGTCGCGCAGGTGCTTCCGGGCCTCCGCCTCCATCTTCGCCTGCACCTCGGGACGCCGGATCAGGGAGGCGTCCTCGGCGTCCGTGATTCCCTCTCCGGCGGCCCAGGTCCGCAGCCGCTCGAACTCCGGCACCAGGAGGACGATCGGGAACTTGCGCCGGTCCCCGAGCATGACGGCGTTGGCGATGAAGGGGTTCGACTTGAGCCGGCCCTCGATCGGCTGCGGGGCGATATTCTTCCCCCCGGCGGTGACGATGATGTCCTTCTTCCGGTCGGTGATGTAGAGGAACCCGTCCTCGTCCATCCGGCCGATGTCCCCCGTGTGGAACCAGCGGTCGGTATTGATCGCCTCCGCCGTCGCCTCGGGCTTGTTGTAATACCCCAGCATCACGTGCGGGCCGCGGGTCAGGATCTCCCCGTCCTCCTCGATCCGCACTTCCACGTCGCGGACCGGCCGGCCGACCGATCCGATCCGGTGGGCGCCGTCACCGTTTACCGAGACGACCGGCGACGTCTCGGTCAGGCCGTACCCCTCCAGGATGGTGAGTCCGGCAGCGTGGAAGAAGCGGGCGACCTCGGGGTTGAGCGGTGCTCCGCCCGACACGAAATAGCGGATCCGGCCGCCGACGCGCTCCCGCAGCTTGGCGAACACCAGCCGGTCGGCGACGGCGTGCTGCAGGGCCAGCAGTGCCGGCACCGGCCGGCCCGACAGCCGGAGGTCCGACCACTGGTTGCCGACCTCGCGGGCCCAGTTGAAGATCCGCCGGCGGGTCGGCGAGCCGGAAGCGATGGCGTCCACCACCCGCGAGTAGATCTTCTCGAACAGCCGGGGCACCGAGGTCACCACCGTCGGGCGCCGCTCGAGGATGTCGTTGGAGACCGACTCGACGCTGCGGGCGTAGTTGATCAGCACCCCGGCGTGGAGCATGACGTAGTGCCCGGCGGTGCGCTCGAAGATGTGGGACAGCGGCAGGAAGCTGAGCGACTCGTCGTCCTTCCGGATCTCCAGCCGCTCCAGCGCGGCGACCACGTTCGAGGCGATGTTGCCATGGGTCAGCATCACGCCCTTCGGCTCACCGGTGGTGCCGCTGGTGTAGATGATGGTTGCCAGGTCGTCCGGGGTCGCCTCGAGCGCCTGCTCCCGCCAGCGGGGATGGCGGTCCCGCACGGCCCGCCCTTCGGCCTGGACCTGGGCCAGCGAGAGGACCCCGGCGGCCTCCAGGCCGGGGTCGAACGCGATCACGAAGCGGAGCGCCGGCAGGCCGTCGCGGAGCTGCTGGACCTTGGCCAGCTGGGCCTTGGTGCTGACGCACACCGCGGCCGCCCCGGAGTCCCGCAGCATGTACTCGATCTGGACCGCCGGCAGCGTCGGGTAGATCGGCACGTCGGTGCAGCGCGCCGCGAGGCAGGCGTAGTCCGTGATCGCCCACTCGGGCCGGTTCTCGGAGATGAGCGCGACCCGGTCTCCTGGCTCGAGGCCGAGCTGCCGCAGCCCGAGCGAGAGATCCTGGACCTGCTCCAGCAGCTGGCGGCCGCTGAGGTCGACCCAGGTACGGTCCCGCTTGGCCCGCATGACGACGGCGCGGTCGCGGTCGCGGTCCATGGCCGCGAAAAAGAGCGCCGTGAGGGTCTGGGGGGGGTGCACGGGCTTGCCCTCGGATTCAGGGTGTGGCGAAGCGGACGATGAACTGCTGGCCCGATCCCGGGACGGCGCCTCCGCCCGCTGGCCGGTAGACGTTCACCACCACCACCGCGCTGTCCGGCGCGGTCCGTCCCGCGATCCGGCGCAGCACCGGGGCCGGCTGAGGGCTGCCGGTGCTGGCCGAAGATGGCCTGGCCTGCAGGCCCCCGGACTGGAACTCGACCGTCCGCGCCGCGGTGTCGGCGAAGACCGGGGAGACGATGTCGTAGACGATCCGTCGCCCGCCGACCGGGGCCGCGGGCGAGCCACCCTCGAGGCGCACGGTCAGCTCCGTCGAGAGGGAATCGGCCGCGGCCACGGTCTGCGTGTCGGCCCCGACCCGGATGACGGTGTCCACCCTCGCCAGGACGGTGAACGTTACGATGTCGGAGTAGAAGTCGGCAGCCCGGGCGACCAGGCGGCCGCTGCCGCTGAACCGGCCCGTGATCCGGCCGGACGTGCTGTCCACGGCCAGGGTCGAATCGAGCCCGAGCCAGACCACCGGCAGGTCCAGCGTGTCGCCCGATCCCGAGCGGGCCACCGCCTGCAGCTGTACCGTCTGGTCGACCTCGATCTCCGCCGGCGAGGGGACGAAGACCGTGAGAGAGCCGACCCCGCCTTCCGACTCGGTGAGGTCGGCGCAGGCGGCGAGCGTGACCGCCGCAACGAGCGCGGTGCGGCGGATCACCGGTCGGGGGCAGGCGGTTCGAGCCCCGCTTCGATCTCCTCGAGCACCGCGCCCGCGTGGCGGATCCACTTCTCGGCGTCCGCCCCCTTCGGCGGCCGGGCCAGGAACTGACGGAGGTGCTCCGCCGCCCGTTCGGTGTCGCCCTTCTTGAGCAGGAGAAACGCCAGCCCGTAATGGCTGCCGGAGAGAGCGTCGTCGATGGCGAGCGCGCGCCGGTAGTGGCGGATCGCTTCTTCGGCCTGCCCGGTCTTGGAGAAGGCGATGGCGATGTTCTGGAGAATCCTCAGGTCGTTCGGATTATCGCGGAGGCCGAGGCGGTAGGAGGTGATCGCGCCCGCGAGGTCGCCCTGGCGCTCCAGCGCCATGGCCTCGTTCAGGTAGTCGAGCCGCTGGGGCGAAGATCGCCGGTCGCCGAAGATGCGATTCCAGATGGACATCGTGGCCAAGTTAGCATTGCACAGGCACTTCGGGCAACGCGATTGCCCCGGCAACGCCCTCGCGGATATGCTTCGCCAGCCACCTCCGGAGGCAGGCCATGAAGCGGAAGGTTCCGGCCCCCCAGCGGGGCGTGCTCGAGATCGATTGGCCCCTGTTCGGCGAGCTGAACCGCGCCCTCGCCCTCCGGGTCGCGCAGGCCTACCAGCCGGACATCGTCGTCGGGATCGCGCGGGCCGGCGTCATTCCCGGTGCCGTGATCTCCGCCATCCTGCAGACCGATTTTGCCGCCATGGCCGTCTCCCGGCCCACTCCGGACGCTCCGCCGGCCATGGTCTCACCCCCCCAGGGGGTCGTGGCCGGCAAGCGCGTCCTGCTGGTCGACGAGACCTGCGACACCGGCAGCACGCTGCGGCTCGCCCTCGCCGAGGTGCAGCGGTTGCGGCCGAAAGAGGTCCGCACCGCCGTCTCGATCGTGACCGGCGCCTACGCTCCGGACTTTCATGCCCTGGCGACCGAGAAGCTGATCGTCCTGCCGTGGGACCGGGAGATCGTGGTCAACGGCGAGATCGTGGTGCGGCCGGATGTGGCCGAATATTTGGCGGGGTGAAGACAGGAAACAGGGAACAGGGACACCACCAGGTGAAGGCGAACAGGGACCAGGGTGTGACACCTGGTCCCTTCTGTTTCCTGTTTCCTGTTCCCTCTAGCTCCCCAGCGCCTGGGCGTACCCCATTCCATGGGTCATCCGCTCGTAGACCAGGGTCAGGGTCTCGGGCGCGGCCAGCAGGAACCGGCACCGGGCGTCACCGCGGCTCCGGCACTCCACCTCCATGGCGGCGAATTGTCCCCCGCCGAGTCGGGAGAAGACGTCGGCGAGCATGCCCGACGAGACGTGGCACGACGGATACGTGCCGGTGCCGGGGGTCGCTTCGGCCCACATCGGGGCGTCAATGGCGAGCACGCCCTCACTGAGCGGGGTCAGCTCCAGGGTGCCCCAGCCGTTGGCTTCGAAGAATCCCGAGAGCGCCTCGCCGAGGAAGGCGGCGTCCAGGTCCTGGGCGGCGTCGACGCCGTATCGATCCGCCAGCCACGCGGAAAAGGCCTCGGTGAGCGCTTCGCCGCTCGCGAAGCCCGCGTCCTGAAGGAGGGGCGCGGCGGCAACGCCGAGGGAGCGTTCCAGGGTGGCGCGCAGCTGGTGGAGCGAGCGGCGGCCCAGGGTGATGGTCGGTTCGGTGGTCATGCGCCTGCCCTTCGTCTCAGTTCTGCTTCGTCAATGATCTCGATCTCCAGGGCGCGGGCCTTGTCGAGCTTGCTGCCAGCCTCCTCGCCCGCCACCACCGCGTCGGTCTTCCGGCTCACCGAGCCGGTGACCCGGCCCCCGGCGGCCTCGATCAGCCGGGTCGCGTCGTCACGCGACAGCGTCGGCAGCGTGCCGGTGAGCACGAAGGTCTTGCCGCTCAACGCTCCTCCCGCGGCAACGGCCCGGGGTTCGTCCATCCGGACGCCGGCCTCACGGAGTTCATCCACCAGGGCGAGGTTCTTCCGGTGCCGGAACCAGTCGGCCACCGCCTCGGCGATGACCTCTCCGACGCCCGGCACCTGGTTGATCTCCTCGGCGGTGGCCTGGGCCAGGGCGTCCATCGTCGCGAACCGCCGGGCCAGGATCGTCGCCACCGTCTTCCCCACGTGCCGGATGCCCAGCCCGAAGAGGAGGCAGGACAGCGGCCGGTCCTTCGAGGCGGTGATCGCCGCCACCAGCTGGCTGGCT